>NZ_LVWH01000231.1:0-136236 GCF_001909045.1 Paenibacillus sp. P3E
TAGTTACTCGACTTAAATGGTTGGAATAAAGTTGGAATATTAAAATTCACACTATATGTTTAGGATGGTGCAAATATGATTAAACCAGATATCGTATCTATATTACAAAATAAAATAAAGCGGATTACCATGGATGATTCCACTAATATACTCGTTGGTCCTATTACTCTGCCAGTGAATCTGGACGGGGAAACTGTCACATTCAAATGGTACAGCTGGTTGAAAGCCACGGACGAGGAATTGCAGGGTGGTGACAGCAAAGAAGCAACGGAACTGCTGATCTCCCGGCTGTCCTCCATGAATCTGGCTGAAGGGCAGCAGTCGAGCGTGCTGGTGTACGGAGATTTTGAGGATTCAGATGAAGCGCTGATCCGGATGCACAGCATTTGCCATACGGGTGACATCTTTGGCAGCAAACGCTGCGATTGCGGTTTCCAGCTCCGCCAGTCGATGAAGATGATAGCACAGCACGGATCAGGGGCCTTGTTCTACCTGGCTAATCATGAAGGAAGAGGGATCGGACTGTTCAGCAAGGCTATGGCATATATTCTCCAGGAAGAAGGATATGATACTGTAGAAGCCAATCTGGAGCTGGGCTTTGCCGATGATTCCAGAGACTACAGAGATGCGATCAGCGTCTTGCAGCATTTGCGCAGCAAACCGGTTACTCTGATTACGAACAATCCCAAGAAGATGGAAGCCCTCAAGGCAGCCGGGATGAACACCGGGAAGCGAATCCCATTATGGGGCGACGTATCCGTATTCAATGAGAAATACTTGCGCACGAAAGTGGCCCGTTCCGGCCATCTGGAGGCGGTACCGAACGCTGATTTTTTTGATGGACGAGTAGCCAAATAATTCAGAGATGTTATAATGGGGTACTGAACCTAATACTTAGATTAGTGAGGTACAATATGAATGCCATTCAAGTGCAGGACTTGCGCAAAACCTTCAAAGTCCAAAAAAACCGCGAGGGCCTCAAAGGGGCCTTCGCTGATTTGTTTAAACGGGAATATTCCGAGGTTACAGCTGTAAAGGATATCTCCTTCTCCATTCCTCAAGGCGAGATTTGCGGCTATATTGGCGAGAATGGTGCCGGTAAATCCACGACGATCAAGATGCTCACCGGCATTCTGGTTCCAACCTCGGGCAGTCTTTCTGTGGGAGGCTATATACCCTATGAGGAACGTGAGAAATTTGTGCGGAATATCGGTGTTGTGTTCGGACAGCGCAGCCAATTGTGGTGGGATATCGGTGTGATTGAATCCTTCCAGCTGCTCCGCAAGGTATATCGTGTACCCGAACTGGATTTTAAGAAACGGCTGGATGAGCTGGTTGAACGGCTGGAGCTGCAGGATTTGCTGAACCGTCCGGTCCGCAAACTCAGTTTGGGGCAGCGGATGCGTTGTGAGCTGGTTGCGGCACTCCTGCATAATCCGTCCATATTGTTCCTGGATGAACCTACAATTGGACTGGATATTGTGGTCAAGTCGGAAATCCGCCAGTTCTTGAAGGATATGAACCGCGAGCATGGAACAACTATCCTGCTGACCACTCATGATCTTCAGGATATTGAAGCGCTCTGTTCTCGGGTGATTATGCTGGACGATGGACGCATCATTTATGATGGGGGCCTGGAGGATCTGAAGCAACGCTGGGGTACAGGGCGTGAGGTGCAGTTCCAATTCGGGGCTCCAACTAAACTTGAGCAGCTTATGCAGTGGACAGAAGAAATGCCGGTTACCTGGACATCTGAGAATGATCTGGGTGCCAAGGTTTGGATTCCGCTGGAGCTGAACGTTTCGGATGTACTAGGACGAGTTGTGGGTCAAGCAGACATTACCGACATCAAAATCATTGAGACCAATACGGATGATATCGTCCGCAGCATTTATCAATCAGGTTCGGCCGAGAAACCGGAAGAGAAGATTCTTGCGCTTAAGGATGAGAAAGAGGTCATCCATGTCTGATCAGCTTAAAGCCGCTGCAGCCAATTCATCATCTGGAGGTTCTTCCGCAGACGGACCTAAGGAAACAGGATGGAGGCTGCTGCTGGGTGCTTATTTCGATTTCATCCGCATCCGGTTTTTGACTATGCTCGCTTACCGTATTAATTATTATTCCGGTATTCTAATCTATACGCTGAATATAGGTGTGAACTATTTTACCTGGAAGGCAATTTATGGGAACGGGGAATCCTTGGGCGGGTTTACAGGTGCCCAGATGACGACGTATGTTGCGGTTTCCTGGATGGCTAGGGCGTTTTATTTTAACAACCTGGACCGGGAGATTTCCACAGATATCAGGGACGGAAGCATCGCAATCCAGTTCATCCGGCCGTATAACTACGTGCTGGTCAAGATGATGCAGGGTCTTGGCGAAGGCATGTTCCGCTTTATGATGCTGATGATCCCGGGTATGGTGATTGCTATTCTGCTGTTTCCGGTGCATTTACCGACAGAACCTTCAGCTTGGGCCGGATTTCTGGTCATGCTCTTTTTCAGCTTCCTGATCAGTTCACAGATCAATATTATAACGGGCTTATCGGCGTTCTTCGTCGAGAATAATGAGGGTATGATGCGGATGAAGCGTGTCGTGGTCGACCTTTTTTCCGGCTTGATCGTTCCGATCACCCTGTTTCCGGACTGGTTATCTTCCATCCTTAAAGTTCTGCCCTTTCAAGCCATCACTTACCTGCCGGGTTCCGTATTTACGGGACGGGTGCACGGGGTGGGCATTTGGAATGTGCTGGGTATCCAGGTCATCTGGTTCGTAGTACTGCTGATTCCAATTGTCTGGCTATATCACGCGTCGCGTCAGCGGCTGTTCGTGCAGGGGGGGTGAGTGAAGTTGTATTACTTGGACTTATTAGTGGAATATATCAAAAACTATATGAAGACACGTCTGACTTACCGCGCCGATTTCTGGGTGGAAGTGGTGTCTGATCTGCTGTTTCAAGCGACCAACTTTATCTTCATTCTGGTCATCTTCATGCATACCAATAGTCTGGGTGGTTGGAGCCAGAATGAAGTGGTGTTCGTATACGGCTTCTTTATGGTGCCTTTTGGCGTCTTCAGCTGCTTTGTGAATATGTGGGGTTTCAGCGAGCGCTATATCGTCAAAGGTGAAATGGACCGTATTCTGACCCGTCCGGCGCATAACTTGTTCCAGATTTTCCTGGAGAATGTGGACCCTCCGGCATTGGTGGGGTCTTTTATCGGATTGATCATTATGGGGATCAGTGGCAGTAATCTCGGTCTGCCCTTTGAATGGTGGACCCTACCCATGATTATTGTGCTTACGCTTAGTGCGGTTGCCATCTATACCGGGATATATACGACCTTAACCTCATTGTCGTTTTATTCCGATGCTCCAACCGGCATTCTGCCGCTGATGTACAATATCCAGACCTATGGCCGTTATCCGGTTACGATCTACAATCGCGCGATTCAGGTGCTGCTTACTTGGATTATTCCGTTTGCTTTTGTCGGAGTGTACCCGGCGGCACTGTTTCTGCACCGTGAGGAGATGCAGGGTATGGCACTGCTTACTCCGGTGGTGGGTGCGGTATTCCTGGGGATTGGGCTTTTATCCTGGAATTACGGTGTCAAAAAGTATAAGGGAGCCGGGTCATAGGTCAAGCTTCCTTCCAATAGAGTTTAGGACAGACTGGTGTTCATTGCCGGTCTGTTTTTTCTTTGTCCTCTAAAGCTTCCGCCAGAAGTTCCAAAAGTAATATAAGATGTTATATAAATCGCTTTTCACTTGTACTGCGTTTCTTCATAATGAACACAGAGATATGGATTCTTGAGGAGTGGGGATTCCAGGGCTGCTTGATCCTGAAGAGGGTTTGTCCCTATTTTCTCCCAACTTTCCGGGCTGGGAACACGTACATATTGTGAATGAAATGAAGCCGTTTTACGATTTCCCAGTGTTTATTGATAATGATGTCAGGATGAATCTGTATGGGGAATGGCAGTATGGAGCAGCAAGGGGATACAGGAACATCATCCTGCTGACTCTGGGAACGGGACTCGGTTCAGGAATTGTTAGCGACGGTAAGGTTGTGTACGGCACGACATTCAGTGCAGGGGAAATCGGCCATATGAACATGTTCAGGCAAGGCCGTCCCTGCCGTTGCGGGAGCTCTGGTTGCCTCGGCAGATACGTATCGGCAGTCGGTATGGTGAATACGTTCAAAGAGAAGCTGGCGGAAGGAAGAACAAGTATCATCCAAACCTGGACAGGTGGAGACAATGAACGGATAACCGCGCTTATGATTTCAGATGCCTATGATCTGGAGGATGCTTTGGCGGTGGAGGTCATGCATGAGACCGGGGTTTTACTTGGTTTTGGACTATCTAACGTAATAAATCTGCTGAATCCGGAAGCGGTCATTATTGGAGGCGGGATGTCTGCGGCCGGGGAACGCCTGCTGCGCAGTGTCCGTGAGACGGTAAAGGAGCACGCCCTGAAGCTGTCCGGCAGCAAGTGCAGCATTGTTCAGGCTGAGCTGGGAAGCCGTGCGGGCACGCTTGGCGCTGCGGCATATGCTTACCGCAGGCTGAAGGGAATAGAGTCGGCTATAGGAAGCCCTTGAATGATGTATCTGCTGCTGTAGCATGCTATGCTATAGATAGAATACGATAAGCAGGAGGCCAAAGATGAAAAGAGAGATACAGAACGTGCCTTTTGGCTATGAGCCACCGGCTGCGGAGCGCAAGGGAACCCTGGTGTTTTATGATTCGTTTGAGCATGTTTCGGATCAGGAGCTGGAGCAGGCTGCCCGCACCGCAACAGAACGCAAGTTCACCAAGCTGGTGTTATACCCGCTGCATGAAGAAACCGTAAGACGGATGAGCAAGGAGCCCGTGAAGGCTTTTTACAAACGGGAAGACCGTCTGCACGAATGGAAAAGAGAGCAAGGCCGCTCGTTCGTTACCGTTGAGAGTCTTGAAGGCAAGCGGAAGAAGTATACGCCGCTCGACTCAGCGCTGCGGCACATCAGCGAAGTGTATCCTTCGCCTTATTTTCTCTATATGACTCCTGAAACGGCTAATCAATTTGCTTCGTATTCCTCTTTTGAGGAGTGGATTGTGAAGCTGAGGCTGATTCTGTCAGCGGCTCCCGATTATGTTCATCCGCGTCTGGAAAAGTTCCGGCATCGCTGGGATATTACCGGAGAAGAAAAGAAGGAGTAAGAGCGCTGGATCCAATTCATCGGATCACTGAAGGAGGCGGTTTTCTTGTCGGACGTTTACAGCTTTAATGTAAGTCTGCAGCCTGTGGAAGCACTCATTATGGTGAAGGAGGGCATGCCCGCAGGTTCAGAGCTGCTACATGAAGAGTATAACGAGGTGGGGAATGGTTATTCGATTGGAACGCTGGTATATGAGCGTTATTTCTTCCGTTCGGGCAATCAGGCCGCGCTGATCGTTATCTCCGATAATCTCCATGGAGTGACGAATATACGGCTCATCGCGGCAGGAGCTTCGAAAGGCATAATCATGAAGATGGATTGGGGGGCAGGCAAAAGCTTTGCCTCCTCCGTAGAGAAGGTATTATCTGCTTATATTCTGGAATGAATCTGGGTTAATCCCGTTTATTGAACGTTTCCTTGTTCACGTCTGTAGGTGTACATTCTCCATTGGATGAAGCAATGCGTAGAATGCCCTCCAATACAGTACTCTTACTCACTCAAATCACACCTATCGCATTGGAATATTTATATTATAATTGAACTACTTTTGTGCACAGCAATGAAAAGAAGGAAAAATAAAATTTTAATAATTAATGTTGACACATCACTTGAATTTATGGTTTTATTATGTAGACCGATTGTTATAAAAATAAAGGAAGTGTCCCGCTTGTCAAACAAGCCTAATGCGCGTGAAGCGATTGTGGATACCGCTTCAAGACTATTTTTCACACAAGGCTATCATGCTACGGGGTTAAATCAGATTATCAAGGACAGCGACTCGCCCAAGGGATCTCTTTACTATTATTTCCCCCACGGTAAAGAGGAACTGGCCTTAACCTGTATCAACAAAACGAGTGAGATCGTTGTAAGACAGCTGAGACAGTATGTGGAGAAGGAAATAACTGTTATTGAGGCGGTTCAGGAATTCCTTCATCAGATGGTCAGTGACGCTGAAGAGTCTGATTTTAAAGGAATGGTACCCTTCAGTTTCTGGGTAGCTGTAGAAACCTCCTGTATTAGCGAGGAGCTTAGAACAGCATGTCAGACTGTATTCATGGATTGGCAGGATGTCATACTGCAGCGTTTACTTGAAGAGGGAACTGATACTCAGCTTGCAGCCGATAAGGCTTCAGTGGTGGTCTCGTTGTTTGAGGGAGCGCTGCTGCAGACTTTGACCTGCCGGAGTACAGGGCCGCTTCTCGCCGCCTCCAGGTTGGTTCCCGTATTGCTGGGTTAGGCAAGTAGAAATAGAACAAATAGAGAGAAAATTATGTATGATCAGGAGGATCACAGAGTGGAAGCTACCATGACTGGAAAGAAACAAACCGAAGAAACAAAATTCAGGGTTTTACCGATTCTGATCTCCTTGCTGCTTGCCGGATTTATCGGCATGTTCAGCGAGACTGCGCTCAATGTGGCGTTAAGTGATCTCATGAAAGTACTTGAGATTACACCGACGACGGCACAGTGGCTGACTACAGCGTATCTGCTGACACTGGGTATTCTTGTACCGATATCCGGGTTGCTGCTGCAATGGTTCTCAACAAGACAATTATTCGTTGCTGCATTATGCTTTTCGATTCTGGGGACCTTTCTGGCCGCGATGTCACCGAATTTCGAGTTTCTGCTTACGGCCCGTGTAGTTCAGGCGATGGGGACCGCATTGCTCCTGCCATTGATGTTCAACACCATCCTGGTCATTATCCCCGCTGAAAAAAGAGGGGCTGCAATGGGACTCATAGGTCTTGTTATCATGGTCGCTCCAGCGATCGGGCCTACGATTGCCGGGCTGCTGATTGAGAGCCTGAGCTGGCACTGGATCTTCTGGCTGTCACTGCCGTTTCTTGTGATTGCACTGATCTGCGGAATACTGTTTATGCAGAACGTTACCAAGGTTACCAAGCCAAAGATTGATGTGCTGTCCATTGTGCTTTCTTCTCTGGGGTTTGGCGGAATCGTATTTGGATTCAGCAGCGCCGGTGAAGCCGAAGGCTGGGGAAGTCCAAAAGTAATTATTGCTATAGCAGTTGGTGTCGCGTCACTTGTTCTGTTTGTGATCCGCCAAATCACGATGAAGCAGCCTATGATCAATCTCCGGGCGTTCAAGTTCCCGATGTTTGTGGTTGGCGTACTGATGGTCTTCATCTGCATGATGGTCATCCTGTCCTCCATGCTGATTCTTCCGATGTACCTCCAGCAGGGACAAGGATACTCGGCCTTCAAAGCTGGCTTGCTGCTTCTTCCCGGTGGAATTATCAACGGTCTGATGTCACCGATCATGGGAAGGCTGTTCGACAAATACGGACCGAAATGGCTGGTTATTCCTGGCCTGGTTATTGTAGCGGTATCGCTGTGGTTCTTCTCCAGTATCACAGCTACTTCTACCGTGGTGTTCGTCATCGTACTGCATAGCGCACTAATGGTAGGCGTATCGATGATCTTCATGCCTGCCCAGACCAATGGCATCAATCAGTTGCCTATGGAACTGTACCCAGATGGTACTGCCATCATGAATACTTTGCAGCAGGTAGCCGGAGCCATTGGTACTGCACTGGCGGTCAGTATCATGACAGCAGGGACGAAGAGCTATATGGAATCTGCAAGCAATCCTGCCGATCCGGCCAATGTGCTGCCGGCCTTTACCCAAGGCGTTCAGAATGCCTTTGTGTTTGGAATGGCCATGGCCATTATCGGTCTGGTGATTGCATTCTTCCTCAAGCGTGTCATTGTACAGCATAAAGCACAGGTTTCAATGCATTAATACACTAAGTGTATAGGAATCATTGTTAAAAGACACATCCGTCAAACGGGTGTGTCATTTTTGCATTCATAGAAAATACTGGACACAGTAAAGCGGGATAAATATAATTTTTAGTAATAAGATGGATATTTAGTCGGCTATTGAAACCGGAACTGATTTAGGCAAAGCAATCGAAGAAAGGGATGTGGGATATGAGAGCCACCCAGGAAATGCTCAGACGCAGTACGAAGGCCCTTATTCTTCCCCTTACGCTCACAGCCATCTTGAGTGCTGTGCTCATACTTCAAAAAAACCCTGTTGCCGCTACGGTTACGGAGGAACCGGAACAGAAGGTAGGCGCTTCTGTATCCCAACAGATTAAAGTTCTGAAAAAAAACAATCTGCCTGAAGGATTCGTGTACCTGGATGAGATGATCCCTGCTGCGCAATATGAAATACGCTATTTCAGTGAGAACAATTTTACGGGATCACGTGTTGACGGATACAAGGCGCCGCTGGCGATTTTTTCACAAGTGGGGGCTAAAGCATTAAAGGCTGTCAGTGACGACCTGGCCCGCAAGGGGTATATCTTAAGAATATATGATGCCTACCGTCCACAAAAAGCAGTGGATGATTTTGTTTCATGGTCAAAGGATGCAGCTGACATCAAGATGAAGGAGCAGTATTATCCTAAATTGGACAAGCGCAACCTGTTTAAGCTGGGCTTTATCGCCAAAAAGTCAGGCCATACCAGAGGCGGAACGATTGATTTGACACTGGCATATGCCAAAACGGGCGTTCTGGTGGATATGGGCAGCCCGTATGATTTTTTTGGCGAGATTTCTTATTACAATACTTCGCTCATCAGCAAGACACAGCATACCAACCGTAAAATCCTGAAGGATGCTATGACTAAACACGGGTTCAAGCCTTACAGCAAAGAGTGGTGGCATTTCACTCTGATCAAGGAGCCTTTTCCATCCAAGTACTTCAACTTTGATGTAGAGTAACCCGGTGAGAACACAATAAAAAAGTTTTATACTGTCACTGAATTCGGAAGGGTTATAAAATCAAACCGTTTGGGTAATGTTTAATGTAAGGTCTATTCCTGCAGCTTGCAAACGTAGTCAATCTAATACAGGAGAGGTGGAATCGATGTGAAGACCAAAATCGCAGCCGTAACCCTCAGTATTCTGTTATTTGCAGGCGGGTTAGGGTTATTCGTGCCCCAGCGCGCACAAGCCGCAGACCCGATTAAGGTCATTCTGAACGGACAGTTACTACAACTGGAGGAGTCAAATGCATACAAGAGCGGATCAGCCATTATGATTCCACTCCGGGAAACAGCTGAAGTTCTCAAATATCAAACGACGTATAAAGGCAGCACCGGACAAGTCCAGTTAACGCGCGTCAAAGAAACCGTTGACTTCAAGCTAAGCGGCGATGAGGTCATACTTAACGGCAAAGACAAGGTCCCTTTTCAAGAACGTATTGAGGTCAGACAGAAACGGATCTATGTCCCGTTGTCCTTTTTTAATGCAATCGGGCTTATTGCGGCTTATGACGACAACTCTGGACAAGCCGAAATATATGCACCAGAGGTTGCTGCAGGAGCGGTAACCGGACTATTGGCTGCAGGCAAATATCAGGAGCTTCAGGAACGTTACCTGAGCAGTACGGCTGCACAACAGGCATTCTTACCGGCGATCCAGCAAAGCTGGGAAGCGGTTGCGGTTTCATCCGGCAATTATTTTGGAATAAAAACAACGGATAGCCGCCGGGCTGATGGGGTGATGACCATCCAGAGCGTACTCCTCTTCTCGAAGTCCGAAGCCATATTAACTTTAACAGTGGACACAAAAGGAAAGATTACCGGGCTGACTTTGGCACCACTGGCTGCGAATGAGGCTGCAACTCTTCCAGTTAAGTAACTCGAATATGAATAAGAAGGCGATCTGATCCTATGTCAAAGGATGATCGCCTTTTTTTTATTTCAAGAAGCTATTGACAGGAGAGCCTTTAGGGAGTAAATTTAGTTCTTGTTAAACAGTGTTTAAAACAATGATCGGATAAGGGGATAGGGAAGGAGCATACAGCCAAAGCTATGACTAGAAACAACAACATTGCAGAACCTTCAGATAAGGATACGAAACAGACGATTCTTCAGGCAACTGTGGATTTGATCCGTGGTGAAGGATTCAGTTGTGCCACCATGCGCAATATAGCCGCCAAAGCAGAGACGAATCTGGCCCTTGTCAACTATCATTACGGCTCCAAGGAGAAACTTCTGGCAGATGCGGTTCGAATGCTGCTCTCTACCTTTGATGACGCCTTTAAAGTGCTGGAGGACGACACGTTGCCCCCAAGAGAGCGCCTCAAGTTATTTTTTGCCCGATATATTGATGAACTTAAACGCTATCCTGGAATGGCCAGACAAATGCTTGATCAGAGGCACCACATTATGGGTTCACTGGATGAATACTCTCGTTATTGCAAAATGATGCGCCTGGAAAAGATCTTGCAGGCTATTCAGGAAATCACCGGTGAAGAGGACAAAAATAAGCTGATGTTGATGCAGCTTCAGATATACGGAGCAGTAGTTTTTCCAATAATTATGGTTTCCAGCCTGCCCGAGAACAAAGCGGATTTCATGCCGGTCTTTAATCCTCCGCCCATAGAGGAGCAGATCGACGCGTTATTCGACCGTTATTTTCATTAAACCTATCCAACTAGAGAAATGAGTGGAGAAAAGAATGTCAAATACAATGAATGCGAAAGGTGCTCCTGCGGAGCAGCCCTTCTCACTGAAAGCCATACTGCCGCCGCTGCTGGCCATAATCGTAGGGATGATAATGGTTATCCTCGATGGTACAGTAGTCAATGTAGCGGTGCCTAAGCTGGTAGAATATTTCAATACAGACCTCAAAACCGTACAATGGGCAATTACGGGATATACACTTGCCTTGGCGGCTGTAATCCCGCTTGCCGGGTATATGACGGACCGTTTCGGGTCGAAGCAGGTATTTGTGTCAACGGTCGCCATGTTCGTACTGGGCTCCATGTTGTGCTCCATCGCACAGACTTCAGAGCAGTTGGTGCTCTTCCGGGTCATTCAAGGCTTGGGTGGCGGGATGGTTGCTCCAATTGGAATGGCGATGGTCTTCAGACTGGCTCCGCCTGAACGGAGGGGCTCGATCATGGGGCTCCTGGGCATTCCGATGCTGCTGGCTCCTGCGCTTGGTCCGATATTGTCCGGTTGGCTGGTGGAATATGTGAGCTGGCACTGGATCTTCCTGATCAATTTGCCAATCGGAATTGTAGGGATTATTCTTGGCATTAAATATTTGCCCAAAACAGAAAAGAAGGGTAGAGCCCATCTCGACATTCTGGGAATTATTCTGGCTCCAATAGCCTTCTCTATGCTGGCTTATGGTGTGAACCAAGGCGGCGGCGAAAGCTGGTCCTCAACCGGTGCCATTCTAGGTTTGAGCGTGGGTGGAGTAGCGCTCGTACTGTTTATCATCGTAGAATTGCTTCATAAGCATCCATTGCTTGAGCTGCGTGTATTCCGGTCATCTGACTTTACGCGGGGGATTATTCTCAGCTGGGTGACACAGGCTGCATTATTCGGCTCCATGCTGTTCGTGCCATTGTATCTGCAGCAGATCCGGAATTATACTCCACTGGAAACCGGTTTGATCCTGCTGCCGCAGGCACTTGCTTCCGGAATCGGAATGCCGCTGGGCGGACGCCTGTTTGACAAAATTGGTGCACGTCCACTGGTATTTGTCGGTCTGAGTATTATTTCAACCGCACTCTTCATGCTGTCGGGTGTGACAGTGGATACCGGGCTGCCGTTTATTATGTCTACCCTGGCGATGATGGGGCTTGGCATGGGTCTCTCGATGATGCCAGTCAACACACATGTGCTGAACTCGGCACCGCGTGAATGGGTGAACCGGGTAACGCCGCTTACCGCCGCTGCCCAGCAGGTTGTGGTATCCTTTGCCGTTGCCGGTATGACCGGTTACCTGACCAGTCAAATTGCAGTTCATATGGGGAAAATGGCCGCAGGCACTAACCCGCTGGCCACCATGGTTCTCGGATTCAATGATGTGTTCTTCTTCTCCGCCTGCATCGCTGTGGCAGGTGTGGTGATCAGCCTGATTCTCCGCAAACCAAAGGTAGCTGCGACTCCGGCCTCACCGGATGCTGAAGCTGCTGCTGATCCAGCAATGATGATGGGACACTAAACGTATATGATCGAAATTCGTTAGTGGGTAGTATCAAAAGCCGCTGCAGCTTTTCGCTGAGCGGCTTTTTGCTGTTAATTTAGATTGTTCTATAAATTGACCCGCCGTTTCTTATGCAGCTTGTAGGTGACAGGAGCAAAGTGTGCTTTGCTGAGGAGCTCGGAGGCTATGATTCCCAGAAGCACCAGAGCCGCACCGGTGTAACCCTGCATCGACAGCTGCTCGCCGGCAAACCAATAACCGAACAGGGCAGCGAAAACTGGCTCCATAGAGAAGATCAATCCGGTACGGGTAGGTGTTGTGTATTTTTGGGCCACGGGTTGCAGGATAAAGCCGCAGGCGCTGCAGAAAATGCCAAGTGCCAGGATTGCGATCCACCCGGGCAGTGAAGAGGGCAAAGCCGGTGTCTCGAACAAGAACGACAAAACCAGCGCAATGCCTCCGGCGAAACCGAGTTGAAGAATGCCGATAGATAGACTGTCGCAGACTTTAACCGCTTTGGATGTTACCAGTATCTGTACGGCATAGAATACAGCGGACAGAATGCATAACAGATCACCCGGCTGCATGTGCAGGGAAGAATTCAAGGTGAGAAGCCCGATACCGGTTATGGCCAGAACCGCTCCGATAACTTGAGGGGGGGCGACTTTTTTTCGAAATACGAGCACATCGATCATCGGCACAAAAATAACAGTCAACGCCACTAGAAATCCGGCATTCGAGGTGGTCGTAGTCTTCAAGCCAAAGGTGATGCAGGTGAATACACCCAGCAGTAAAAATCCGAGCAATGCTCCATATTTCAGGGTCCGTACATCTACAGTTCTAAGGCGTTTGTGAAACAGGGTGGCTGCCAGGATAAAGGCAAGTCCGAAGCGCAATGCAATCAGATTGAATTCCCCGAGCGAACCTAGCCCCATCTTCATGAACATATAGGACGAGCCCCAGAACATGGTTACTATAAAGAGCATTAACTCAGCCTTCAGCGGCTTCATTCTGTCATCATCCTTCATCATTTCAAGTGGCGAACTCCTATAGTATAATATGGTGAAATACATAAGTTAACTGAATGTTTATCATAGAATACATGAGTATTACTAATGTAAATCCGGAGGTGGCGAGCATTGAGCATTAGTAAGTATGAAGTATTCCTCAAAGTCGTGGAGCTGGGCAGTCTGACCCGGGCCGCAGAGGTGATGGGCTTCACCCAATCAGGCATCAGTCATACGATCTCCAGCCTGGAGACGGAATTTGGCTTCACTCTGCTGGTCAGGAACCGTTCAGGAGTCAAACTAACGATCAACGGCGAACAGGTGATTCAGCCGATCCGTGAAATGATGAAATGGAACGAGCAACTGAAGCAGCAGGTTGCCGACATCCACGGGCTGGAGACTGGAACAATCACCATTGGTACCTTCACCAGCGTTTCTGTACACTGGCTGCCGGGAATGATCAAGCAATTCCGCAAGGAGTATCCCTATATTGAGTTTAAGCTCATGGAAGGCGGTTATCTGGAAATTGAGCAGTGGATTGAAGCCGGAGTGGTCGATTGCGGTTTTTTGTCGCTTCCTACCCGGGAAAAATTCGAGGTTATTCCGCTCAAGCAGGACCGTATGCTGGCTGTCCTCTCCAAGGAGCATCCCCTAAGCCGGGCGCCGTATATGCCGCTTGCGCAGATCGCACATGAGGATTTCATCATCCCGAAGGCGGGTTCGGATTACGATGTCAGACGGGTGCTCGATAAGGCGGCTATTAAGCCGAATATCAAATTCTCGGCCGGAGATGATTATGCCATAATTGCCATGGTGGAAAACGGACTAGGAATCAGCATTCTGCCAGAACTGGTCATTCAGCGCCAAAACCATAACGTGGCCATGCTGGAGCTTGAAGAGCGAAGCTTCCGTTCGCTAGGGATCGCCGTTCATTCGCTGAAATATGCTTCTCCGGCGACCAAGCGGTTTTTGAAGCATGTTCAGTCCTGGTTAGAATAAGATATTGGATGGTGTTATCTGAGTTTATGGAATCTTATCGAATTACGGTTTTGGTGATTGACGCCAGCCGTTCTTCATGAGAAAATGTACGCGTGTACATTCGACAAAAGGCTATAGAAAGGATGATTGCTATCGCAAGCCGCAAAGAGGTTGCCGAGCTTGCCGGGGTTTCAGAAGCAACGGTCTCCCGTGTACTGAACAATGTCGGTCCGCTCAAAGAAAAGACCAAGGAGCGTGTGATTGCCGCCGCACGGGAGCTTGGTTACACCCCAAGCTCGCTTGCCCGCAGCTTTGCCCGCAAGCGCAGCGGAAATCTGGGTGTCGTCATGCCTTACCTGCCCAAAGCCCGGTTGTTCTCCGCGTACTATTTCTCTGAAATTCTAAGCGGAATTGGAAGCCGGGCAAGAGAAGAGGGCTATGATCTGCTGATGATCTTCCGGGAAGCCGATGAGCCGCTGGATTATTGCGGGCTCTTCCGGATGCGCAAGGTAGATGCGTGTATAGTGCTGGGGGCCAAAGAGGAGGCTGGAGAGCTTGAAGCACTGCGGCAGCTGAAGAAGGACGGGCATCCTTACTGCCTGATTAACCAGCATTATGAAGGGGAATCGTTCCATGAGGTGGATGCCGACCACGTCGAAGGCTGCCAGCTGGCGGTGAAGCATCTGCTTAGTCAAGGCTTCACCCGTATAGCCTTTCTGAATGGTCCGCAGGCTTATTCCAACAGCCGTGACCGGCTGGAAGGGTATATGCAGGCGCTTCAGGAAGAGGGGATTCCTGCAGATGCTTCGCTCATGTTCGAAGGGAATTTCAGCCGCAGAAGCGGAATGGCAGCCGCGCAGGCCATATTGCCTCAACTGAAGCATATCGAGGCGGTGGTGGTAGCCAATGACCGGATGGCCATTGGACTTCAGCAAGGCCTTCGTGAGCTGGGGGTCAACATGGACCGGATGCCTGCGATTGTCGGTTATGACGATTCGGATGCCGCAGAGCTTACAACTCCGGCACTCAGCAGCGTTCGGGTACCCTTTTATCAACTGGGGGAAATCGCTGCGGCTAAGGTCCTGGAGCTTCTGGAGAACGGGGGAGTGAATTCCGGGAATGAGATGATCCGCGTGAAGCTTCCTGCCAAGCTTGTGGTTCGTGCTTCATCATTAAGAACAGGGGGGATTCAATGAAACAGCTTCGCATTGGAATGATTGGATACAAGTTCATGGGCAAGGCTCATAGCAATGCTTACCGCAGTCTGCCGATGTTCTTCCCGAAGGCGCTGAAGCCGGAGATGTCTGTGTTATGCGGACGGAATGCCGATGCACTGAAGGAAGCCGCTGACCAGCTGGGCTGGCAGGAGACTGTTACGGATTGGAGAGAACTGGTAGGCCGTGACGATATCGATTGGATCGATATTAACGCCCCCAGTGATGCTCATAAAGAGATTGCACTGGCTGCCGTGAAAGCAGGCAAGCATGTCTTTTGCGAGAAGCCTCTGGCCTTGACTCTTGCGGATTCCCGCGAAATGCTGAAGGCGGCAGAGGATGCCGGGGTTATGCATATGGTGGGTTTCAACTACCGGTTCTCGCCGGCGGTGCGGCTGGCCAAACGGCTGGTAGAGAGCGGACGGCTGGGCCAAATCTATCATTTCCGTGCCTGGTTTCTGCAGGACTGGATTCTGGACCCCGAGTTTCCGCTGGTATGGAGGCTGCAGAAGGAGATTGCCGGTTCCGGTTCACATGGCGATCTCGGAGCGCATCTGATTGATCTTGCTCATTATTTGGTAGGTGACCTGAAAGAGGTTATCGGGATGAGTGAGACCTTCATCAAGGAACGCCCTTTGGCTGCCGAAATGACGGGTCTTAGTGCAAAAGCAAGTGCCGGCGGCCCTAGAGGTCCTGTAACTGTAGATGATGCCACACTGTTTCTGGCGCGTTTTGCAAACGGTGCCATGGGCAGTTTTGAGGCCACACGTTTTGCTGCGGGTCACCGTTCGACCAATTCTTTTGAAATTAACGGCAGTCTCGGGAGTGTGAAGTTTGATTTCGAACGGATGAACGAGCTGGAAGTATATCTGACCTCTGACGATGAGGATGTGCAAGGTTTCCGGCGGGTTCTCGCCACCGATCCGGCTCATGATTATGCTGAGGCCTGGTGGCCGCCGGGTCATACAATAGGTTTTGAGCATACCTTCATTCATGAAATCCTGGAGTTGTCATCCGCAGCAGCTGAAGGCCGTCAGCCCGTGCCGAATTTTCACGATGGGGTGAAATGCCAGGCGGTGCTGGAAGCTGTGGAACGTTCGGTGCAGGAGCGGCGCTGGGTAGAGTTATCCGAGATGTAATGATTCTATGACTATGATGTAGGAGAAGGAGTGACAATGATGAAGAAAGCATTAATCGTATGGGGCGGCTGGGATGGACATGAGCCGGAGCAGGTCGCCGGAATATTTGCGGAGATTTTGCGTGAAGCTCAGTTCGAGGTAGAGGTAGCAAATACGCTGGAAGCATTCGCTGATAAGGAGAAGCTGCTGGGGCTGGATTTGATCGTACCGGTCTGGACCATGGGAGAAATTGCGCAGGAGCTGGTCAATAATGTATCGGCTGCTGTACAGAATGGGACTGGACTTGCGGGCTGCCATGGCGGCATGTGCGACTCTTTCCGGACCAATGTAGACTGGCAGTTCATGACGGGAGGGCAATGGGTTGCCCATCCGGGCAATGACGGCGTCCAGTATACCGTTGAGATCTGCCAAGGCTCCAATCCGCTGACAGCAGGTATTAAGGATTTCGAAGTCACCTCCGAGCAGTATTACCTGCATATTGATCCGGCGGTGGAGGTGCTGGCGACAACAAGATTTCCGGTTGTGCAAGGGCCTCACGCAACGAACAAAGCCGTAGATATGCCTGTAGTCTGGACCAAGCGCTGGGGACATGGACGGGTCTATTACAATTCGCTCGGGCACCATGCTGATATTGTAGAGCTTCTCCCGGTAAAAGAATTGATGCGCCGGGGACTCCTGTGGGCAGCAGAGGGCAAGACCGAAGCAGCAGCGAATCTGGAGCAAACGGCAGGTGCCGGATACAGTGGCATGGCGGACAGCCAATTCTAGTGTAGGAGCGATTAAGACATGGATAAAGTAAAGGTTGGCATTATCGGCTGCGGCAAAATCAGCGGCATCTATATGGAGAATTGTCAGAAGTTCGAGATTCTGGATCTTGCTGCTTGTGCGGATATGGACCCGGACAGAGCAGCAGAGCAGGCAGCTAAATATGGAATTCCCCTCGTCTATACTGTTGAGCAGCTGCTGGAAGACCCTGAGATTGAAATCGTAATTAATTTAACTATCCCTGCTGCTCATGCTGCAATTACCTTGCGTGCGCTGGAGGCCGGTAAGCATGTCTATGCCGAGAAGCCGCTCACGGTTACCAGAGAGGAAGGGCTTAGGGTGCTGGAAGTGGCAAAAGCTAAAGGGCTGCTGGTTGGCAGCGCTCCGGAAACCTTCCTCGGTGCCGGAATTCAGACGGCGCTTAAGCTGATTGAGGATGGAGTGATTGGCCGCCCGGTTGCGGCGACAGCGTTCATGTTAGGCAGGGGGCATGAGCATTGGCATCCCGACCCGGAATTCTATTATGCTGCGGGTGGTGGCCCTATGTTCGATATGGGGCCGTATTATTTAACTGCACTCGTGCAGCTCCTGGGGCCTATCCGCACAGTAGCCGGAATGACTGGGAAAGCACTGGAGGAACGTATCATCACAAGCGAGAAGAAGGCGGGACAAAAGATTCCTGTTGACATCCCGACGCATGTCGCCGGAACACTGCAATTCAGCAGAGGTGCGATCGCTACGATGATCACCAGCTTTGATGTGTTTGGCGGCAGCGATTTGCCGCCGATTGAGATCTACGGCACGGAAGGAACCCTTCAGGTGCCGGATCCGAACACATTCGGGGGCATCGTCAGATACCGTAAGACAGGTGAAAATGAATGGCGTGAGCAGCCGCTCCTGCCGGGCTACGACCAGAATACCCGGGGGATCGGTCCGGCGGATATGGCTTATGCTATCCGCAGCGGACGCCCGCACCGGGCCAGTGGAGAGTTGGCTTACCATGTGCTGGAAGCGATGTGGGCTTTTCACGACTCCTCCGATTCGCAGCGGTTCTATGAAATGGAGAGCACCTGTGTTCGTCCGGCACCCCTGCCTCAGGGCCTTGAACCCTATACCCTTGATTAATTTCGATAGCCTTCTTTCAGCACCGTTCACAGATTATGAACGGTGCTTTTTTCTACAGACTGATCCGTAAAAACATGACAGCTGTGGACTCAGCAATCCCTATTTTCTCGCAGCTGAGGGGGTAAGCCCCTTGTACTGCTTGTAAAGTTTTGTGAAGTAATTGGGATTATCACAGCCGACTTTTCCGGAAATTTCCGTTACCGTGTAGTCCGTTTCCAGCAGGAGCCGTTCGGCCTCATTCACCCGGCAGAGGTTTACATATTCGACAAAGGTGCGTCCGGTCAGTTTTTTGAAGGTTTTGCAGAAATGGTACGGATTGAGATTCACGAATCTGGCAGCATACTCAATCGATATTTTCTCGTCATAATGCAGTTCCAGATATTCCAGCAGCGGCTTGAAGCGTTCCTGGTTAATGGATTGGCGTTCACTGTGATACCTGCCTAACATCTGCCGGGGCGGGAAAGTCCGTGAGAGCAGGGTGAAGAACAGATGCAGCTGGTTTTTGACAACCAATTGAAATGCAGGCCCCTTCTCCTGAACCTCTTGAATAATGGAGGCCAGCAAGGGGTAATAGGTGCCGCACACCGGGTTCTGTTCTACAGGTTTGACCGGGAAATGATACAAATTATTCAAATAGGGGGCCACAAATAACTCATGCTGCGAATCCTGGTTCCGGTCTTTGAATAAAGAACTATGGAACACTATGGACACGTATTCGATATCCCCTCTGCTCAAACTGTAGCCGACATGAAGACCGCCGGAAGGCACGAGGATCACATCACCCGGTCCGGCTTCATAAGGCTTACTGTCAATATGGAAGATTGCTCTGCCTTGCTGCATCACAATAATCTCGAAATGCTCATGCCAATGCAGAAAAAGAATGTTCTGCTCTGCCTTGGCATCCCGGCATTGATTAAAAAACACGCGGAACGGGTAGATCTTTTCTTCAAGCTGAGGATATTCCTTCAATTCCTTCGGATAAGTCACAGCCACGTCAACTCCCACAATATTCAGCTATTTTCGCACAAGATAAGAAGAGAATTCGCTACAGATGCGCTATATACTTGGGTTGCTGAACTTACTATAAACCAATATTGGAGTGGTATACAAGATGCAGGAAGACATTAGAATCGGAACACTTGTCGGGGCAACGGATGCAGTCCGTGTGATTCCCCAAATCGTTAAGCATGGTTTTGAATCCTTCAGCCTGACATTCTGGCAGACTACAGGAGAAACGGATTTGGTGGAGACGGCGGCACGGGTGCGTGAACTGGCTGCTGAACATCATTTTATGATTTCCTCGGTGGGCATCTTCGGGAATCCGCTGACGGGAACCGGCGACAATGCTGACACCCTGGCGAGCTGGGAACGTCTGATTGACCATGCCCATTTATTCGGTACGGATATGGTCTCCGGATTCACAGGCAGACTGACCGGGTTGCCGATTGATGAATCAATTCCGAAATTCACAGAAGTATTCGGAGAACTCTCGAAGCGGGCTGCTGACAAAGGGGTCCGAATTGCTTTTGAGAATTGCTCCATGGACGGAAACTGGCAGACGGGAGACTGGAATATCGCCCACAACCCAACAGCCTGGGAAAAAATGTTCAACGCCGTTCCTGCAGATAATCTCGGTCTGGAATGGGAACCGTGCCATCAGATGGTCGCGCTAATTGATCCGATTCCGCAGCTGCGCAAATGGACTGATAAAATCTTTCACGTGCATGGCAAGGATGCAACGATTGCCTGGGATATCATCAAAGAATACGGGATTCATGGCCCCAAGCCTTATGTATGGCACCGGACTCCTGGTTTTGGAGATACGAATTGGACGGATGTAATCACCATTCTGCGGCAGGCCGGTTACAAGGGCACCATTGACATCGAGGGGTGGCATGATCCCGTGTATCGCGATGAGCTGGAAATGACCGGTCAGGTCCATGCACTCCAATATTTGAAGCATTGCCGCGGGGGTAGCTTTATCCCAAATCCGGTCTAATGCAGAAAGCGGGGAAGCTTCTATGACAGCGACATATCGCATAGCCGTTGCCGGCTGTGGAGGAATGGCCAATGAGTGGATCAGTTATGCTATGAGGCGCACAGATGTCCGAATTGTTGCACTAGTGGATATCCGGCTGGAAGCTGCGGCGGCGATGTCGGACAAATATGGTTTGGACTGTCCTGTATTTACGGATATTGGACAGGCGATTGAAGATACTGGGGCAAACCTGGTGTTTGATATAACCATACCGTCCAGCCATTATGGGGTTGCCAGCACAGCACTCACACGTCAATGTGATGTATTCAGCGAAAAACCGCTGGCTGGGACCATGCAACAATGCAACGCCATTGTTTCTTTAGCGGAACGCACCGGCCGGAGTCATGCCGTCATGCAGAACC
The DNA here is from genome assembly GCF_001909045.1 of Paenibacillus sp. P3E. Taxonomy (NCBI): domain Bacteria; kingdom Bacillati; phylum Bacillota; class Bacilli; order Caryophanales; family Paenibacillaceae; genus Paenibacillus; species Paenibacillus sp. P3E. The sequence continues at coordinate 20,804 of NZ_LVWH01000231.1, forward strand.
GGCGGTATGATCTGCGTATACGTTCCCTGCGCCAGCTGATAGTGGATGGGGAAATTGGACGGATAGGCTATATCGGAGCGAGCTTTTTCCTGGCACCGCATTTTGGCGGATTCCGGGATGTGATGGAGAGTCCGCTGCTGCTTGATATGGCGATTCACACCTTCGACCAGGCGCGGTTTATCAGTGGTGCTGATCCAGTAAGTGTATATTGTCAGGAGTTCAACCCGGTAGGGTCCTGGTACGCGGGAAATGCCTCAGCAGTATGTATTTTTGAAATGTCGGATGGTTCTGTCTTCTGTTATCAAGGTTCTTGGTGTGCAGAAGGCGCTCCAACTTCCTGGGAAGCCTCATGGCGGATACAGGGAGACCTTGGAACTGCGGTCTGGGATGGCGAAGGGATGCCCTATGCCGAAAAGGTAGCAGACGGTGTTGCGGACGGTAAATTCATTCGTGATTATGAACGGGTGGAGGGAGTAGCTGTAGAGATGAAGGATACCTTCCATCACGGATGTCTCGAGGAGATGTTCCAGGCTCTGGCAGAACAGCGTCCAGCAGAAACCGATTGCCGTGACAACCGCAAAAGTATGGCGATGGTGTTCGGTGCACTGGAGAGTGCGCGGACGGGGAGAAAGGTGGAGATCGCCGGTTTTTTATCCAGTGATGAAGAACACCTCCAGCATAAATAGGGTGACAATACTTAGCGGGTACGGATGTATCAAATGCGCTTTGGACAGGAAGCTATTCCTCGCCAAAGCGTTTTTTACTTTTAAAGTAAAGTCATATAAATCCATGTTTTGTTGACATCATTCTATTCAGTTGTATTTGTTAAATGCATACAATAAATAGGAGGTCATGGTAATACCAGTTTCTGGTTGTACTTCCATTTTACCAAAACTAAGGGGGAATCCCTAGCAGCCATCTGGCTTTTGGGACTCCCCCTTCTGCAAAGTTCTGTAGAATTAAATTAAATTAAAAACCTTTATACTGCGGTTCCTCGTTCTCCAGCTCAGTCACCCGGGATTCTACCTGATTTACGATCTGCTGGGTTTGCTGAGCTGCATTGGTGAACAGGGTCTTCGCTTCCTTATTCTGCGTTTCCATGGCAAACTGCTCCAGGCTGGCCTGGGCACTCTTCAAGGAAGATACACAGGTTTTAACTTGTGAGGCTACTGTCATTTCTTTTCCCTCCTTCGAATGGTGGTGCGTATTACCGCGACATAGTATCTGCTGGGTTCTGATATTGTATTCCTGTTCGTAGGACCAGAAAATATTTCATGGTTATTCCCGCACCTTATGACAAATAATGAAGAGCAATGACAAGAATACAGGTTAACAGGGAGGCAACAAAAATGCCGGAATGGCTTGAGGTTATATGGCGTACTGCTTTTGCTGTGGTTGTGCTTTTCTTTTTAACGAAGCTGCTTGGTAAAAGACAGGTTTCACAGCTCTCGTTCTTCGAATATATTACGGGCATTACCGTTGGGAGTATTGCTGCCTATATTTCCTTGGACACCGACAAGACCTGGCATTTGGGGATTATTGCTCTAATTGTTTGGGTCGCCTTCTCACTGGGGATTGAGTTCGTGCAAATGAAGAGCAAGAAAGCCAGAGACTTTATTGATTTCAAGTCGACCGTGCTGATTAAGGACGGGAAAATTCTTGAGGACAATATGAAAAAAGAACGTCTGACGACCGACGAATTATTGGAGGAGCTAAGGAAAAAGGATGTATTCAAGGTTGCCGATGTGGAGTTCGCCATTATGGAGTCGGACGGGGCGATTAATGTTCTGCTTACACGGGAGAACCAACCGTTAACACCTAAGCATTTAGGTGTAAAGGTTGCACCGGAGCAAGAGACCCAAGCCGTTATTATGGATGGCAAGATCATGGATGAGCCGCTGGACGCCTTGGGATTGACGCGCGGGTGGCTGCAAGGAGCGCTGGAAAAGCTGAACCTGACAGCGGAAAATGTGTTTCTGGGACAGGTCGATTCGTATGGTGAACTTACCGTGGACTTGTACACAGATAATGTTGAGGTTCCACAGACGCAGGAAAAACCTCAGCTCTACGCACTGCTAAAGAAATGTGAAGCGGATCTTGAGCTGTTCAGCCTGTCTACCCAAAATGAACAGGCGAAGAAGATGTATGGACAGTGCTCCGAGCAACTGCAGACTCTTTTACAGAAGCTGAAGCCATTTGTCCAAAGCTGAGCTTAGAAGGATAGGCAGTATGTGGAAAGACCCGCAAAAACATTTTTTTGTTTTTGCGGGTCTTTTCTCCATTAGCTATGCAAAATCCAAATGGAATACAGGAAATCTAATGAAAATCCCGGCAATTCACATATTTGTAATAATAAACCCAAAAAACATCTATACAATTACAAATATTTACTTATAGTGAAGATTAGGTTGATTGCTGCAAAAAAAATAATTTTGCAGCAAACTGCATATCATCAATCAAGGGGGAGTGCGATGGTCACTATAAGCTGTAGTTTGTATGGGACAGCAATAAGAATACGATAATGCAATAGCTGCAACTAGTTCTAAAAAAATAAAACACTCTGGAGGTAAATGTTAACGTGAAAATAAAAAAGAGATTTGCTTTCACCGCATGGATTGGTCTTTCTGCTGTACTTGCTTTTGGCGGTTTGCAGTGGGGTATTCCTTCAGTACAGGCAGCAAGCATCTTCAGTGATGATTTTGAGTCCGGCAGCACCGGGAATTGGAACCCTACGACAGGCACATGGTCTGTGGTCCAGGATGGCAGCTCTCATGTATATTTTCAATCCGGCAGTTCCGAAGGACGTACCTCCGCAGGCAGCAGCTCGTGGAGCGATTATAGCGTTCAGGCTGACATAAAGGTCGATAATTTCAACGGCAGTAACCGGACTTATGTATGCGGTCGCTATGCGGACGGGAATAACTATTATGCCGCTTCGATCTCCAACTCGAATGGCGGTACACTCGAAATTCGCAAAAAGTCCGGTGGTGCAAGTACTACGCTCGCAATGAAAACCGGTTATGCCATTACCGCAGGAACTGTATATACGGTTAAACTTGAACTAAGCGGAGATTCGATTAACATGTATGTGAATGATGCTCTGCAGTTAAATGCACACGATAACATTTTATCATCAGGAGGTATCGGATTAGTAGCATATAAGACCTCTGCCAAGTTCGATAATGTCATTGTAAGCGATGTCACATCAACGCCTACCGCTACACCCGCCGCAACAAATACTGCTGCACCAACCACTAATCCGACAGTAGCACCTACTCCAACGGCAACGGCAACGGCAACGCCAGCGCCAACAACTACGGTAACACCAACTTCGCCTCCGCTTTCAGGTACGCTTTATGTTGCACCTAACGGTTCGGCAAGTAATCCGGGAACCATTGGAAGCCCGACCACTCTGGGATCAGCGCTGACCAAAGTCGCTGCAGGCGGCACAATCTACTTGCGGGGCGGTACGTATTCCTTTGCATCACCAGTTACGATTGAACGGGACAACAGCGGTACTTCCAGCTCTCGCAAAATTATTGCGGCTTACGGAAGTGAAAAGCCGGTACTCGATTTCTCCGGTGAAAGCTTTGCTTCCACGGAGCGCGGACTGCAAATCTTTGGCCACTATTGGTCTGTAAAAGGACTTGAAGTCAAAGGAGCCGGAGATAACGGGATCTTCATCGGGGGGAACTATAACATCATTGAGAATGTCGAGACTCACCATAACCGGGATTCCGGACTGCAGATCAGCCGCTATGCTTCTACAGCTTCCAGTATGAGCGACTGGCCAAGTTACAACCAAATTATCGGCGTCTATTCTCATGACAATTTCGACCCTGACAACGGGGAGGATGCGGACGGTTTTGCCGCCAAGCTGACCATCGGACCCGGCAATGTATTCGATAAATGTATTTCGGCATGGAATACAGATGATGGATGGGATTTGTATGCCAAATCAGAGACAGGTCCTATTGGTGTTGTAACAATCAAGAACAGTGTCGCCTACAAGAATGGCCAAACATCAGATGGCAATACGACCACCAACAGTGATGGTAACGGCTTCAAGCTGGGTGGAGATAAAATTGCGGTGAATCATATTGTAATGAACAGTGTAGCCTTCCAGAACAAAAAACACGGCTTTACTTATAACAGCAATCCAGGTTCGATTCAATTAACGAATAACACCTCATGGAATAATGGGGAGAGCAACTTTGCTTTTGATTCGGGCACCCATGTATTTACGAATAACTTAAGCTTTGCCGGAACCTCTAGTGACAAAACAAGCGGCACCGATGTTTCCAGCACCAATGTATGGTGGAAGAGCAACGCCAGCACCAATGCCAAGGGCCTCGTCGCCAGCAGCGCTGACTTTATGAGTCTCACTCCTTCGGTAATCCGGAACTCCGACGGCTCCTTCAGCCTTGGTAATTTCCTGAAGCTTGCCACCGGCAGCGATCTGATGGGTTCCGGCACTCCAAGCGGCACCAATATTGGTGCCACCAATCAATAGTAAAAGCGGTATACTTGAATAGATTGGTAATTATTATCTTTTCTATTTGGGAGGCGGCTGCATCTATGGAATATGTAAAGCTTGGTTCTACCGGACTTGAGGTATCAAGGATTTGCTTGGGCTGTATGAGCTACGGGATTCCGGAACGGGGAAATCACTCATGGACGCTGAATGAGGAAGAGAGCCGGCCTTTTATCCAAAAGGCGCTGGATCTGGGCATTAACTTCTTTGACACGGCCAATGTGTATTCCGATGGAACGAGTGAGGAGATTGTCGGCAGAGCGCTGAAAGATTTCACTGCACGTGATGAGATTGTGCTAGCAACCAAAGTACACGGAACCATGCGTCCGGGTCCAAACGGTGGCGGACTGTCTCGTAAAGCGATTTTGAGTGAAATTGATAATAGCCTAAGACGGCTGGGGACGGATTATGTGGATCTGTATCAGATTCACCGCTGGGACCCGGCTACGCCGATCGAGGAAACCATGGAAGCACTGCATGATGTGGTTAAGGCCGGTAAAGCCCGATACATTGGGGCATCCTCTATGTATTCCTGGCAATTTCTACAGGCGCTGCATGTCGCTGAACGCCATGGATGGACCCGGTTCGTATCCATGCAGAATTATGTGAATCTGCTGTACCGGGAAGAGGAACGTGAAATGCTGCCGCTCTGTGAAGCTGAAGGGATCGGTGTGATTCCCTGGAGTCCGCTTGCCAGGGGACGTCTGACCCGGGATTGGGAAGATACCAGTACCCGGTCGGCATCCGATGAATTCGGCAAGCACCTGTACGCCAAGACCGAAGAGGCGGACCGTGCTGTCGCGCTAAGAGTCAAAGAAATCGCCGAAGAACGCGGGATTCCGCGGGCCCGGGTTGCACTGGCCTGGGTGTTGCAGAAGAAGCCGGTGACGGCGCCAATTGTAGGAGCGACTAAGATGACACATCTGGAGGATGCGGCCGCGGCGGTCTCGATCCGGCTGACAGAATCTGATCTGAAGCGGCTGGAAGAACCGTACATTCCGCATCCGGTCATGGGATTCAGCTGAATTCCATGAACCTAAATAGAATAACAGAGCAGCGATTCCCCGTTCCATTGGAGAATCGCTGTTTGACGTTTTTGCCATCTTCGCACTCAACCGAGGGGTGCCGCGCATAACTAACCGAATCATTGGCAAACTAACTTGGATTCCCCAGGATAACTATAGGAGGTGTGTGCGGTGACGGAGCAAAGGGTATTGGAGGCTATAACGGAGCAGCTTACAGATTGCAGCGATGCAGTATATCAGTCTATTAATGTGTACGGACATGCCTGTATGCTGATCTACATTCCTTCCATTGTCGATACTCTAAGCCTGCAGGAATTTGTCTCCACACCACTCAAAGCAGAGGCGAATTCAGAACCGGATTGGCCACGGTTTCTGGAACGGCTGGATCATGGATCGGCTTTTGCCATTCCCTATATTAAGGCATATCAGGTGAACCGGGCGGTTGAGCTCATTGTCAGCGGTAATGCCGTGCTTTCGATTGAAGGTCTTCCCTATGTATATTATTTTGAGATCACTCATTATCAGAAAAGAACGGTCTCCGAATCGCAGAATGAGCTGGTGGTTATAGGGCCTCAGGAGGCTTTTATTGAAGATGTGCAGACGAACCTGTCCCTGCTGCGGCATAAGATCAAGCATTCAGATTTGAAGACTATTCATTTCTCTATCGGCAGGTATACGAAAACCGATGTGTATCTGGTCTATATTGAAGGGTTGTGTAAGCCGGAAATTGTGGAAGAGTTCAAGAAAAAGCTGGGAGACATCACAGTGGACGGTGTATTGGGGATCAACGGAATCGCGGAGCAAATGAAGAAGGGCCAATACTCGCCCTTTCCAATATTTCAGTATACGGAGCGTCCGGATTCAGTTGCAGCATCCCTCATGGAAGGACGGGTAGGGTTGATGCAGGACGGGACGCCCTCGGCTTTGCTGACACCGGTAACCTTTTTTTCCATGCTGCAATCCTCGGAAGACTACTATCAGAGCTTTTATGCAGGGAGCTGGATTCGATTAGTCCGTTTCTTTTTCTCCATCGTATCCATGCTGCTCCCGGCTTTATATGTGGCCATCACTACCTTTCACAGCCAGATCATTCCCTCTGACCTTTTAATTACCATTGCTGCTGCGAGAGAAAATATTCCGTTTTCAGCCTTGACGGAGGCCTTGATTATGGAGCTCACATTCGAGGCACTTCGAGAGGCCGGGACCCGGATCCCCAAGCCCGTTGGGCAGACCGTATCCATCATTGGCGGGATCGTAATCGGACAGGCTGCTGTACAAGCGGGAATTGTTTCAGCTCCCATGGTTATCGTAGTTTCTATTACAGGCATCGCTTCTTATATTATCCCTCACCTTGATCTGGGTCTGACGTTTCGGATGCTCCGCTTTGTGATGCTGATTCTCGGCGGAACGTTGGGGCTGCTTGGCGTAATTGTTGCGGCATTTGCCATTTATGGACATCTGGCGAATCTCAGATCCTTCGGGACTCCTTATCTGCAGCCGGTCGCTCCTCTGGTATTCCAGGATTGGAAGGACACCCTGCTTCGTGTACCTTCTCCTTTTATGATGAAAAGAAGCACTTCGTTCACGAACACTAAAAATGAAAAGAGGCAAAAAAAGAAATGAAGCTCTTGAAGCTGCTTCTGAGCGTTCTGCTGCTTCTGAATCTGGCCGGCTGCGGGTCCAAAATAGAGCTGGATGAGCTTACCTTCATCTTTGGTATTTATATCGATGCCGGGAAAGAACCGGGAACGGTTGAAGTGTCGATCAGCTCACCACTGCCCAACCGTCTTCTCTCCAGCACACAGGCGGGGGGCGGAAACGTCAAATCCCATTTCATGGTTTCCAAAACGGCCTCAAACATTACGGATGCGGTTATTTTAATTCAAAAAGACTTGTCCCGGAGGCTGGAAATCTCCCATATCAAGGTGATTGTCTTCGGAGAGGAATATGCCCGTCAGGGAATAGATGAGGCGCTGGAGTGGTTCAAACGGCAGCCGGAGTTCCCTCTGGGGACTTATGTGATGACGGCTCCGGGCAAAGCGAAGGAGGTCACCCAACTCTCTGCAATATTTGAACAGCTGCCGGATCAGGTGCTGATGAATTTTTCGGAGGAAAATCTTCTATTTGCAACAACGGTGAAAGATTGCTTGCTGGCGGAGTCATCCAAAATGGGCTATGCCATGAATTATTTGTCAATAGGTCAGAACAGCCACCTCTCAGATGAAGGCAAGCCTGTTCATTGGGCCGGTATCCAGGGAGCTGCAATGTTTCAGCAAGCCAGGCTTCGCCGTACATTGCATTTTCGTGAGAGCAGGGCGCTCGCTTGGGCTGCCGGACATCTCTCGGGTCATTTGAATTTGCCTGAATACACGATTACTTGGGATGAAGAAGGCTCGGGTAAAGCCACAGCGCTGTTTTTAAGCAATACATCTTCAATTCGATCGGTATTAACGGACGATGGACCGGTTTTCTATGTCAAGCTGAAGGGAAAGGTAAGCATCACTAATTTCCAAGATTCCTTGGGAAGGAAGGCGGTCGAACTCAGCTCTGTTGTTATAGAAAAACTTCAAGCAGCGGTGGTCAAGGATGTTACCGATGCACTTCTAGCTACACAGGAAGCGGGAGCGGATATTCTGCAGCTGGGTATGCGTGTGGAATGGAATTATCCTGAAGAATGGAAGAAACTTAAGGGCCGCTGGGAGGATTATTATACGCATGACGTAAAGATTAAGGTAACGTCTGCTTTTAGCATCCAGGACTTGGGTTCAGTAAAATGAGGATAGGAGGTACGGGAGTCAAATGCACACCACAAAATGGCAGTTGTTCAGATTCAGTCTGATCTATTTCAGTTCCCAGACCACTATTTTCCTGATTCCTATTCTCGTGGAAACTTCGGGCTACCAAGGATGGATCGCGCTGGTTGGAGGCGGATTTTTAAGTTTGTGCATTTTATTCTTTACCATACAAGTTGGCAGGCTAAAGCCAGACCAGGGTTGGATTGACTTTGGCAAAGAGATTATGGGAACATGGCTTCACCGGCTGATGGTACTCTTACTGCTCTGCTGGTGTATTTATTATGCTTCGTTTGATATTGAGAACTTTGTCCTTTTTTTTGGATCCAACTATACACGGGGAACTCCCCCCATCTTCATACAAATCATCATTGGACTGGTAATCATGTATACTGCGACGTTAGGAATAACTACTATCATTTATATGGCGGATGGAATTTTCCTGATTTTTTTCATGGCATCACTGCTTTCCGTATATATGTTTATACCGTATGCAGATCTTTCGATGCTTCCTGCATTTTTGCATTACCATGATCCCGGCATTGCACTCAAGGACTCTATTTCGGTAACATCATGGTTTGCGGATTGGATTGTTTTTCTCTTCCTGGCACCGGAGCTTCGGATGGGAAGCAAAATGTTGAAAATACTGGCAGTATCCAGTATCTCTATCCTTCTGATTGTATTAACAGGCTGGATAATGACTATGCTTAACTTCGGTCCACATCTGGGCAAAGAACTGCAATACCCGTTTCTGGAGATGATCCGCAGTTCTTCACACCACAATATACTTGGCAATCTGGACCCTCTTCTTATCGGCATCTGGTCAGCCTCGATGTTTATTCATGCAGCCTTTCTAATCTATATCGCCTGTAAATGTGCTTTGCACTTGAGCAAGCAGAAGGGGAAAAGGCTGATGATCCCGTTATTGACGATTTGCTCCACGATAATTGCTTATCTGTATTCACGCAATATTGTAATGTACTATAGTAATTTCAACTCGGATTTAATTATCGGCTTCTGGTTGTTTATTGAGTGCATTCCCGTATATTACTTCATTGCGGCATTCATCCGCTCCAAAATCGGACGGGCTGTCAAATGACGGCTGCGACTTATCTATTATAAATTGGATGCGCTTTCTGGTATGATTAAGCTTTAGCATATACCTAAATATGGAACGGATGGTGTTATTCTTCATGATGCTTCAGGAAGCAAACGCACTAATACAAGCAATAAGAGTCAATCTTGGTAAAGTTATTGTCGGCAAAGAGGAAGGGGTGGATCTGCTGTTGACCGCTTTGCTGGCGAATGGGCATGTCCTTCTGGAGGATGTACCCGGCACCGGCAAAACAATGCTGGCCAAAACACTGGCACGCTCACTGGACTGTTCCTTCAAGCGCATTCAGTTTACACCAGACCTGTTGCCTTCAGATCTTAGCGGAATCAACTACTATAATCAGAAAACAGGCGAGTTCCAGTTCCGGCCCGGTCCGGTATTTGCCAGTATTCTCCTGGCGGATGAGATCAATCGCGCGACTCCCCGTACCCAGTCCAGCCTGCTGGAATGCATGGAGGAACGCCAGATTACCATCGACGGCCTGACACATGAACTGGAAGCGCCTTTTCTTGTTATTGCTACACAGAATCCTGTGGACAGTCAGGGGACGTTTCCCCTGCCGGAAGCACAGCTGGACCGGTTCCTGATGAGGATCACCACAGGTTATCCAACCTTCGAAGAGGGGGTCCATATTCTTCAAAGATTCCGCGGGAATAATCCATTGCAAGATACAGTTGCAGTAGCTACAGGACGAGATATTCAAGAACTGCAGCGGCTTACCGCAGCCGTCACTGTTAGTGATGACCTTCTGGGCTATATGATTCGTATTGTTGAAGCGACGCGCAAAGCTCCTGCAGTCAAACTAGGCGCAAGCCCCCGTGCAGGCTTTGGGCTGCTTCGTGCTGCCCAGGGCTACGCACTTCTGCGGGAACGGGATTATGTATTGCCTGATGATATCAAGGCCGTAGCGGTTCCTGTACTTGCCCACCGCCTGCTTATGCAGCGCGGACCCGGTTCTCGTGAAGGGCAGGCAGCAGAGCTTGTGCTGCAGGTGCTGCGCGAGGTTGAGGTTCCGGCTGAGCCGGTAACGGCCGCCAGAGGTGGAAGGGTGGACTAAATCATGACACTGCCCTGGTTTATCATCAGCACGTTTCTGCTGATGCTGTTCATCTCGACGCTGTATCAGCGGAACGCTCTGAAGAAGGTGAACTATACCCGTTATTTCTCTTCGCAAGCGGTGTTTGAGGGGGAATCAGTGGAGATGGTGGAAGAGATCAGCAATGGCAAGCTGCTGCCGCTGCCCTGGCTTCGTCTGGAGTCCAGCATCGCCCAAGGGCTTGAATTTGGAAGTCAGGAGAATCTGGGCATCAGCAGTGGCGAAATCTATCAGAATCATTTGAGCCTGTTCTACCTTCGGGCTTACCGCCATATCAAACGGACACACAAGGTCCGCTGTATGAAGCGGGGGCTGTTCCGTCTGGATACAGCAACCATGACCACCGGTGATTTATTCGGACTCAGCCGCAGCACCCAAACCTTTCCCCTGCAGCTGGAACTGATGGTATATCCGATGATCGTGGACTTATACGAGCTGCCTCTTCCAATACATAGCTGGCTGGGCGAGCTGCCCGTCAAGCGTTGGATCGTTCACGACCCGTTCCTAACGGCTGGCACACGTGAATACAGTCCTGGCGATTCGCTTGGGTCATTGAACTGGAAGGCCACGGCCCGTACCGGCCGGATGCAGGTTCACAAGAAGGACTTTACGGCTGATTCCAGGCTTGTCATCTGCCTGAACATGGAGATCAGTGATTCCATGTGGAGAACAGTGACGGATGTGGAACGGATTGAGCTTGGCATTCGCTATGCTGCTACAATATCGGATTATGCGGTTGGTCATGGCATTGAAACGGGTTTTCTCAGTAACGGCAGGCTGGACGGAGAGGGTGCGAATGATCCGGTAGATGCTAATCCCATGGGGCGGCTGGATGACATTCTAGGATTGCTGGCAAGGCTCCAACTGGACCGGACGATGCCTATGAGCAGATTGCTGGAGCAGGAAGCGGAGAAAGGTAACACCGATACGGATTACCTGATTATTTCCTGTCACCTCGGCCCGGAACTTCAGCAGGCAGCCGAACAACTGCGGCTGTCCGGGAACGGTGTAGAGTGGCTGGAAATTCCGGCCTCAGGGAGGAATAGCGCATGAAGCTGCAAGAACCGGAGTACTTGAAATCGACGCATCGTCTCTTGTTGAATAGTATTGTGGAATGGCTATTATTCCTCCCTGTATGGATCGTGCTACAGAAGTACTTGCAGTCCGGGGTTACCGCGCTGCCCTGGATTTATACCCTGCCGCTAATATCCATGGCGGGGGTAATGCTAAGGCAGAGCTGCAACCGGAAGTGGAAGCAGCTCCTGGCGGCACTTCTACTGGGGGTGCTGGCAGGAATTCTGGCTGGTGCATTTTCATTAAGAGAAATCCCATTGTATGCAGGTGCTATCATATCTGCATATCTGGGTATAACTGCCGGGGGCCGTAGCAGCAGGCTCAGAATTTATACTGCCGGCATTGCAGTATATTTTGTAGCCACTATCGCATTCGCCAGAATTCCGCTGCTTCAGCCTAGTGTTGCTGTATTAACCTGGAGCGGCAGTCTCTGTCTAATTCTTGCCCTTCTGGACTCCAACACCAGCCACTTGCATTACAGCTCATTCACGGGAGACGGTTCTCCGCTTCCGAAGGGAATTCGGCGGCATAACCGTCTGTTTGTGCTGTTGTTCATTGCGGTGGCGGCTTTGCTTGCGGCTGGGGCAGGCCGGGCATTGGGACTGTTCCTCTGGCATGCCGCACAGGCCTTCTTCAGCTGGGTGAGCCGTCTGTTCTCTGATTCAAGTAAGCCAGAGCCGCAGCAGGAAGCTCCACCGCAGGTGATGCCTGAGATGCCGCCGGCTGAAACCCATGAGCCGGGGCTGCTGGCGATGATCCTGAACGCTGCATTTTATGCCATCGGAGCTGCGGCGCTGATGGTAATCCTGTATTTTGGCCTTCGTTGGTTATATCGCAATTCAGGTGGAGTCTGGCGGAAATGCATCGACTCTCTGTTATCCTTGCTCCGCAGAGAATCACCGCAGAACAATACCGCTTATCAGGACGAGGAGAAAAGTATTTTCACCTGGGAGAAGACGGTTCAAGGCGTAAGAGAGTACTGGCGGAGCCGTACAATCTCTGCCTCCAGACGGGACCGCTGGGAAGGAATGAACGGGGGACGTGAGCAGACCCGCTGGTTGTACCGCCATTGGTTGAAGAACAAACGTGCCCAAGGATACTTACAGAGGAGCTATCTTACCCCTCAAGAGACTACGGTGGATATTGCAGAATGGAATGAGAGCAGGAAACCCCAGCGTAAGGCTCAAGAGACTGCTCCAGACGCCTCGTCCGCTCAGCTTCTCCGGTTCTATAATCAGGCAAGGTATGGCGGGACTGAGCCTTCGGAAGCTGAAGTCGGGCAGTTGAAGGAAAGGCTGAAATTATAGCCGTTATAGGTTCAGCGGGAGGAGGAAAAGTACATGGTTACCTATTTACGGGGAGAACTGGCAAAGGAAGCGAAAGTCAATATTGAAACGCTGCGGTACTATGAGAAGCATGGCTTACTTCCCCGGCCGCAGCGGACGACCTCGGGTTACCGGATGTATACGGAGGAGGCACTCACCCGGATCGCTTTTATACAGAATGCCAAGAAATGTGGATTCACGCTGCGTGAAATCAAAAAAGCGTTAGTAAAGTCCGAGGACGGAAGTATAGGAGTTTCTGATTTCATCCTGGCAATAGAGCGTAAGATGATCGCTGTTGATCTGGAAATAGCGAAACGCGAGACTACCAGACAGCTTCTGAAGGATCTGAAAATAAACCTTGAATCCGCAGATCGGCATCCTGGGGTGAAGGAGACTTTGCAAGTTCTCAGGATGGAAAAATAAACTTTGGCGAGGTTCCTAATGCGTTGCGGTGTTGATCCTGCTTGACTCTGTACCGTAGAACAGGGTTTAGAATACAGGTGTCAAGCCAATACCGGGAGGAATGAAAGATGCCGAGTTCAAAGGAAATGCTTCAAGCGATCAGACAACATTTGCAGCAAAATAATCAGACCGCAGGGAAAACAGCAGTACAAATCCGTCTGGAGATGGCGGAATCCGCCAAACAATTACCATTGCTTCATGAAGTATCTGCCGAAAGGGTTGATGTGGACGGGGTATCAGGAGAATGGCTGAATGTTACAGGGGACCATTCGGAAAAAGGTAATGGGAAGGTCATACTCTATGTTCATGGTGGAGGTTTTATCTCCGGCAATTGTGAGATCTACCGTGACCTGGCAGCAAGAATCGCTGCTGCCAGCGGTGTAAGGGTGTTTACCTTAGAATATCGTCTTGCACCCGAGTATGTGTATCCTGCTGCCAATGAAGATTGTCTTGCTGCTTACAGCTGGCTGCTGCGAACAGGCTTTCTGCCGGAAGGCATCATCCTGGGTGGCGATTCTGTAGGCGCCTCTCTCGTACTAATGACGCTGATCACACTGAGGGACGCAGGGGATAAACTGCCCGCAGCCGCATTTCTTCTATCCCCGCACAGTGATCTCGTCCATCTGGACGGCGAGTCGTATGACAGCAGGGCTGAAATGGACCATACGGGAAGCCGGGAGGGGAATCAGAGAATCCTGCGGGATTACCTGGGCGGCTATAACGGTATTATGCCTGCGCTGCTATCGCCGCTAAGGCTACGGCTGGATGGACTGCCCCCCTTATTAATACAGGCCGGAGATCAGGAAGTGCTGCTGAGTGATGCCGAACGGCTCGCAGAGCGTGTACGTGCTTACGGAGGAGAAGCCACACTTGAAATTTGGGAGAACCTGTGGAGCGTGTTCCAGTTGATGTCTGCGTTGCTCCCCGAAGGGCAGGAAGCGATCGGGAAGATTGGGAGCTTTGTCAAAAGGATCTGGAGCTTATAGGTGAAAGTTAAGTGAAATATGCAGAATATCCAAGGGATAAATTCCCTTATTCCCTAAAATAATGATTTTAAAAAACCGATAATTCATATACTTACTCTTCTGAATCGAGATAATGAGTCAATAGGGTAGAATTTATACTGGGGGAATCATTATGCCTTACACTATGGAAGTAAATGTAGCCAAAAATCAAGTGGTTGTAAAAGCATTTGGTCTGACTGAAACGGATGTGCCTGCTTATATATCTGATTTTGAAGCAGCAATGAAGAAACTGAAACCTGGCTTTACTGGAGTCACCGATGTAACCGAGTCTAAATCAATCCTTACCCCCGAGGTGGCCGCCATGCTCGCACCTACAGGTGAATTGGCAGTTGCACATGGAGTGGGCGGATGGGTGTATGTTGCGAACTCTCCTGTGTGGAAGATGCAGATGAACAGACTTTTCGGGAAGTTTGCTGTGTACTATCCGACTTATGAAGAAGCAGATGCATATTTGAATAGCTTATCCGAATAGTAGTCGCAGAAGCATCAGCGATAGGATTCCCGCAACAACGGTTCCCAGCAGACTGCGGGTTTGGATGGCAATCCATAGGGTTGGCAAAGCTGCTATCCATTCTACATTGCTGGATAAACTGGTGAAATGGCCATCCGTGGTGAACAGTTCCTGGGCGACCAGTGCGGACATGACCGCTACGGGTACATGATTCAGCCAGCGCATGCCCCATTCTGGAAGCGTATCCAGGCTAAGAAGCATAGAGGCAGCACCCTTGGGATGGAAGTAACCAGTGCCACTCCAATGATATTGAAGGAAATATCCAGTCTTATCTCCATTTCTCGATTAACACTCTATCGTAGAGGCTGCTGCGGTTGCGAAAGTCACACCTATACTGGGTGACCAGAGAACCGATACACCGACGGCAATTAACATCGCAGCAGCTCCAACGAGAATATCCGTCAGCAGCGTGTTTCTGCTCTGGATGGTG
Source organism: Paenibacillus sp. P3E (assembly GCF_001909045.1). Lineage (NCBI taxonomy): Bacteria > Bacillati > Bacillota > Bacilli > Caryophanales > Paenibacillaceae > Paenibacillus > Paenibacillus sp. P3E. The sequence continues at coordinate 36,192 of NZ_LVWH01000231.1, forward strand.
AGTACGAGCAGACCTGGGAACATCGCCGGGAGGGCGAAATCAAGCCCCCATTGCTCGGGGTCAGCGATCCATTGGCCCAGAAAAGCACCGGCGATATTGTCCAGGCTCCAATTGAGATAAGCCGTAAGGTTCAGACCGTGCATCCATTTTTCACTGATAGCAGCGGAACCTGTGCTTCTCTGAAGAGCTACTCCAAAGGTTTCATCTGTTAGCAGCGCCCCGATAAGCATGTTGTACAGCGGGCTTAAATGACGGAAGTAAGGTGAAACCGCCGCGCTTAGCAGCAAATGCCGTAAATTCACAAGCAGGATGGTAACCACAATATCAAATAATCCAGCAAACCCTGAGCGGTAATGAGTGTAATGCCCGCAGAAAATATACCCTGCCGATCATCTCCCGGTGAAATTCAATATGCAGGATCTCCAACGGATAGGATCGGTTGATCTCTTGAATCAGAGCATCGTTGTCCATAAATTGTTCTCCTTTTGGAATAAGCAAGCAAATTATACATTTATATTATTCTACTATATCAAAAAAGAGGGTTCTCCCACACAGAATTAATCTGAAGGAAGAACCCTTTGTAATTAAAATACATCCTCAGTAGAGTACCAGTACCCCAAAGCCTTCGAGTGTGTACGAGCCGGAGAGAGTCGCACCGGTCAGCAGATCGGTTCTTTGCTCTTTGAGCTGGACGGTCGCAGGTTCTTCACTGAAGTTCAGCAGGAACGTATAGCTGTTATTTTCATCTTTGCGGATTTGCAGCTCTACTTCCGAAGGAAGCTCCAGCCACTCAGCTACAGGGGAGTGAAGGTGAAGCCTGTCGATGATTTTAAGTGCTGCATCCGCATGAAATACAGCTCCGAAGTACCATACCTCGCCTTTGCCGCGTTTGTTTCGGGTGACAGCCGGTTTGCCGGCATAATAATCGGTTGCATAAGTCCCCATAACCTCGACAGTGTCCTCTTCGACATGAAGAATATCATTGAACGCATCAGCACCGGTAAGCGCCTCAGGATCACTGCCCCAGCGGATGGAGGTTGGAAGTCGGGTACCTTTGACCATAGTGAATTCCTCAACGCTGATGCCGCACAGGTCCCTCGCAGCACCGGGAAAAGGCCGCATATAGCATTGTCCGCGGGTATCCTTGTAGCCGGTCCGGCAGCCGAAAATCAGGGTTCCGCCTTGCTGCACATATTGATCCAGAAGCTCTGCTGTCTCATCGCTCATAATGGCCGGGTGCGGATAGACTAGAACCTGATAAGGAATCAGGTCTTCTAGAGTGGTTTTGCTACGAATGTATAGGATGTCGTTCGGGATTTGACGCTTCTGCAGTGCCTTGAACCATTCCTTGTTGCTCTGCCACATAAAGGGTCCGTGCCAGACATCGTATTCACCATCCCATTCATTGTCGTAATCACGCAGAATGGCAATGTCCGCCTTAGATCGGGTACCTACAATATGTTTGCCTGCAACAGCCATTTCCCGGCCAATCTGTTCTGCTTCCCTGACCCTGCGGTTCGGCTGGTTATGATAGTCATTGAGGCCATGCCAATAAATTTCATTGCCCATAGTTGCCGTCCGCCAGCGGAAGTAGAGCAGCTTGTCCGCACCATGAGCAATGGACTGATATGTCCAGAGCCTCATCTGACCAGGCTTGGGTGAAGGCATATCCATGCGGTTCACCCAGCCGCCCGGGCCGGATTGCTGCTCCATGATACAGAAATTAGGGCTAATCGAACGAACTGCTGTTAACGAGAGACTCCAGCTCCGGTCCAGCAGCGGATCTGCTTCTTGCGGATCGGTACTTATGCTTGAGAACTGGGGATAGGAGTCATAGCTGAAGAAATCAAGGAGCTGGTCGTTCAGCTCATGGCTGTCGAGATGTCCGAACAATCCATTGGTGGTTACCCATTGGGACGGGGCCAGTTCCCGGATAATATCAGCCTGGATTCTGGCAAAAGATATGGTGTTGTCGGAAATGAACCTCTTCTCATCCAGCGCCTGATGCGGATTAGGCTGCATGGGTGACGGAGTGGGACGTGGCAGAAAGATCTGTGACCAGCTATTATAGGTCTGATTCCAGAAGACAGTTCCCCAAGCTTCATTCAGCTTCTCCAGCGTTTCATATTTGGCTTGTACCCACTCCCGGAAGGCCTGGTGATCGCTCTCCGAATAGAACACATTGATTTCACAATTCAGTTCATTGTCAATTTGCCAGCCAACCACACCCGGGTGATTGCCATAATGCTGCGCAAGCTGCCTGGTGATTCTGGCGCAGAGCTCCCGGTACTTCGGACTGCTGTAATTATAGTGACGGCGCATGCCGTGCTGTAGCGTCACTCCGTCATAGGTAACATTCAATACTTCAGGGTAACGCTCGGTGAGCCAAGCGGGAGGTGTGGCCGTGGGTGTTCCCAGAATCACCTTGAGACCGTGGCTATGAGCCAGATTGATGGCTCTGTCAAACAGATCGAACTGGAAGACACCTTCCTCAGGCTCAAAGAGGGTCCAGGCAAATTCAGCCATCCGGACAATCGTGAATCCGGTTTCAACCATTCGCCGGTAATCGTCGGCCCAGAGTTCCTCCGGCCAGTGCTCAGGATAGTAACACACGCCAAGCTCAAAGGATTCAGTAGTGGATATAGTATTCATTTTCAACCTCCAAGTGTAAAAATATGCTGTAGGATTGTTATGAATCTATTGTATTATCAGGTATACTGATTCATATATAACACAATATTGCTATTGTATTACTATATTGCGTGTATGGCTTATGTAGAAAGGATCCCCTATGAACAAACAATGGGTTTTACCCGCACCGGCCTATATGCATTACGTCTGCTATCCGGAATTTATCGGGCATTATTCGGATTTTCCACAGCATGCGGAACGCAGAAGTGAGGGCCTGCTGAATAGTTATAATCTGCATCTTGTTTTTGCCGGGGAAGGTTATGTCTTCCAGGAGGGTGAACGCATTCCTATGGGACGGGGCAGAGGTTTTCTCTTCCCGAAGAGGGCTTACCAGCAGTATGGAGCTGATCCTTATCACCCATGGGAGGTTCGCTGGATCCATTTCGGCACGAGCATCCCTTTGCCTCTGATGGAGGAGGTGGACCAGTCGCGCGGCTACTTTTTTACGTTTGATCCTGATGCCGGGCTCATCCCGGTTTTTGAAGAGATGTACCGGCTTAGTGAATCCTTCGAGACCTCCTGCGAACCCCGTTTCTCTGCTTTGCTCTATGAAATACTGATTACGCTGTTGCAGAACTCCGAGCCGCTACATGGATCGGTTCCGCTGGAGATCAGGCACTCGATCCGCCGCACCGCAGATATGATCCGCCGGGAATGCGAGCGCCCGTGGACGCTGGAGACGATGGCCAAACTTGCGGGCTACAGCAGCTATCATTTCCTCCGCCTGTTTCGTAGTATTATGGGTAAGACTCCGAACCGCTATTTAACCGAATGCCGTCTTGCCAGAGCCAAGCTGCTGCTGGCCTCCACCTCCCTTTCCATTTCTCATGTTGCCCTGGAGTCCGGTTTTCGGCAATCTAGCTACTTCATAAAGGTCTTTAAACAGGTGGAGGGGATTCCGCCCAATCAATACCGGAGAGCTTTTAGCTCATAGAGTTCCTTAGATAACAAATAAGTTACATTTTCCAAGCAAGAGTAACAGTTTGGATACATTTCCCTCTTCAGCTGCCACTATAATGGATTCTAGTAAAACACCTGGGGGGAAAATAATGAGATTGTATAAAAATACATATGCGGCAGTGCTGGCAGGCACATTTGTCATCGGTCAGCTGGCGGCCGGCCTGGCACCTGGAACGGTACAGGCTTCAGCAAGCTCCATACCTTCAGCCAACATGGCTGCTGCGGTGACACCCAAGATTAGTCCCATAGTTATTGGATCGGGAGTAACAGCGTCGCTCGAAAATGTAAACATATGGACACAAACGGGCGGCAATATTCTGACGTACACAGTGAAATATTCAAATGCCGGGGGAACAGGCGCCAATCTGGTGCGTTACTTCTCTCGGGTCGTAACCCCTGAAGGTTCGGTGATTCCGGGTACTCCTGTTACAGCAGATGCACTGAAGAAGAAAGTGGACGCCAATGAAACACTGCAGGTGACGTACTATGTCAATGTAGGTCAGAGCGAGTCTCTTCAAGGAATGAAGATTGCAATGTATGTCTGGGACCCCAAGACCAAGGGCTATCTGCGGCAGGCAGGCACCTTTGCGGTTCCGGCCAATTATTCCACCACTGTGGCAAGCGGTAAAAGTTTGAACACGCTAATGAACGATATCCCCGTAACAGCAGCAGCAGAATCCCTGCAAATCTTCAAATTCAGCGGCAAGGTATATGCCAAGGTAGGGCTAAGCCTGACCAATAAAGGCAGCAAGGTCCTTGGCGATCCCGGTTACACAGCCTATCTGGTTTCAGCCAGCGGAACCTCATTTGAACTGTCACTCAGCAGCACCCAAGACGGTTATAAGATTCAGCCTCAAGAAAAGAAGAGCATCTACTACTTAGCGGAAATCCCAGCCTATCTCAAAACCGACAACATGAAGCTTCTGTTCACGCAAAAGGATGTAACCCTGAAGCTGGAGCTGCCCGGTGCTTCATTTAAGCTCCCGGCAGCGACAAGTCCAAATCTGGTTGTAGGCAATGGAGCCATCAAGACCATCATAGTGAACAGCAATACCATCGAAACCAAGCTCAGCAATGCCTCGGTTTATGCCGATAAGGCGTCGGCTGCATGGTCTTTTCAGCTTGAACTGAAGAATACAGGGAACAAAGCCGTTACCCTGCCCACCTACGAGCTTGCTGTCAAATCGGCAAAAGGAAGAACGTTTCCGGTCAATGCCAAAGCCTTAAACGGAATAACACTTAGACCGCTGGAGGTAAAAGTAATTCCGCTTACAGCGTCAGTACCGCTGGAGGTTGAACAGGGTACGCTTCAGCTGCAGATGATCGAAGCCGTGGGGCAGGAGCTTCCTACTCCAACTGCCGGAACGGAAACTGGAGGAACGTCCGGAACACCGGCTGTAAGCGGTAATGCAGTTGGCAAGCTGACTTTTCCTATTGCTTACTTCACGATCCCTTATACGCTACGTACCAATGTCCAGCAAGGACAGGAATACAGAACCACGAATCCGTACGGAACATTCTCGTACAGTATCCAATCCATTCAGCGTTATCCGTGGAAGGATGATGATATCGTTATCGCCAGGCTGAAGCTGACCAACACGCAATCTGTAACCCTGTCCCTGCCTGAACTCAAGGGGGCGCTCAAATTGAATAATCTCGATTTGACTTCGTCGACAGAGATTATCATGGACAAAGAATCTGCAGAGCTTGCTCCGGGCAGCTCCGCCGAAATCGATGTGCTGACCAAAATTCCGTACGCTGAAGAGTTCTCAGCGCTAAATATTAGCTTGTACACCACAGAGAACGAGGAGAAGAAACCCTTCCTTGCACTGAGCACGAGCAGTGATATGAACAGTGTTACGACTATTGAGCGCGGCGGGAACTATATAGTTGCTGAAAAGGGTAAAAACTCAAAGGTTCAGGAGAACAGAACCACAGTCTATTCAAGCTCAAGTACCTCCAAAATCATCTACACAGAGCTGCTCATGAGCAATGAGGAGAAAAGACAAAGCTCGCTTACGCGGCTGAAAGCCTATTACCGGACTGCGGATGGACAGTTTTATGAAGCACAGTCTTCTCAATCTTCCGGCCTTGCCGCTCCAGGCGGGAAGCAGATGGTTACCTTCTGGGCGAAAATTCCGGGGGCCTTGCAGACCAATGACATGTCACTCTACCTCGGAACCGGCATTACAGGCGGTAAGCTGAGTGAAGCTGGGCAGGAAGCGACAGGCTATGTCAATGTTGCATCGCTCAAGCTTAATCCGGTAACGCCTGTACCTGTGCAGAACCTTGGCCAAATCTCTATATTCCCTTACAACTTCTCGGTGATCCGTTCAGAAGGTCAAATTTCGGAGGGCAGCGACAGCATGAGCATCGAGGTCGATTACAAGCTCACGCAGGACCACTCTTATGATACAGATGCGCTGGATCACAAGCTGGTTGCCAAGATTACAGATCCATTCGGCCTGACGCAGGAAAAAACATTGACGCTTGGCACGGATCTGACGGAAGGTGACAATAACACGTACACCCTTTCCATCACCAGAGGTCTGTATAAACAGCTTAAAGGCGGCTCCTACAAAATCACCCTGTACGATGAGTTCCAGGGCGGACGGATTGAGCTCGGACAGCAGATTTACTACTTGATCTACAAGCCGCTGCCCGTCATTGTTAAAGACGAAAAATAACGAACGATCTATCACAGGACAAGAAGGAGCGGCTTCCATGTTGCGAGTCGAAAAAATTACACATTCCTTTAAAACCGGCAACGAGTGGACCAAGGTCCTTCATGAAATCAGCTTTGCTGTGAAGCAGGGAGAAATGGTTGCGCTACTGGGCAGCTCCGGGTCCGGTAAATCTACGCTGCTGAATTTGATGGCTGGCCTGATGAAGCCTACCGACGGCCATATTTTCATTGCTGATCATGACATCGTGTTGATGGGTGAAAATAAGCTCGCCGAATTCCGGCGCAAGAATATCGGATTTATATTTCAAGCCTATGAATTGATTACAAGCCTAACTGTACGTGAGAATGTGGAGCTGCCGCTGGTTTTCCAGTCGGTGTCACCCTCTATCCGCAAGCAAAAGGCACTGGCTCTGCTGGAGCAGGTCGGATTACCTGACAAGGCAGACCTGTTTCCTTCACAGCTGTCAGGCGGTCAGCAGCAGCGCGTAAGTATCGCCCGGTCTCTGATAACAGAGCCTTCTGTTATTTTTGCCGACGAGCCTACCGGAAATCTGGATTCCAAAACAGAGGAGGAAATCATCAGCATTCTGCTGAAGCTGAATCAGACCATGAAAACGACATTTATTGTGGTAACGCATGAACAAGAAGTGGCGGAGCAGATGCAGCGGACCTTCTCACTCCGGGATGGATATTTGATTAACGGCCAGCACACGGATGTTCAGCCGGCACCTACAGAGGAGGAGAGTCCGTGAGGATCAGGGATATCTCCCGTATGGCCTGGGATCAGGTCAAACGGCGAAAAGTGGTAACGGGCTTGTGTATGACCGGGATTTCCATTGGTTGTGCGGCCATTATCGTTGCGCTGAGTGTGGGTCAGTCCGCACAGGTATATGTGACGAATGAAGTGAACCGCAATTTCAAAATGGATGAAATCACCGTAACTCCGGGCGGCGGACTGCCATCTCCAGGCGGAAAGGGAGGTGGAGGCGGTTCAGGGTCCGGGGTCAATAGCAACCTGGATCCGGGTAAGCTTACATTTCAAAAGCTTAAGATCATTCAAGGACTGAAACATGTCGTTGCTGCAGCCCCTTTTGAAGATAACGGGTACAGACAGATGATTACGGTGGACAATAAAATCGCCGATATTCAGGTTATTGCAACGGATCTGCGCATGCTGAACAAATTCGACAAGTCCTTCAAACAGGGCGGCGCTTCAGATATTCCCGGAATGGTGGTTCTGAACTATGGTGCCACACTCGGGTTGATTGATATAGAGACCCGGCAGAACATTTTTGACCGTATGAATTCGGATCCTTTCAATCAAGAGGTATCAAGCCAGTATAATAATCTGATGCTGATTCCCTCGGAAATGTACCGCCAGCAGGTTCAATTGCAAGCACAGGATTACAGCGCCAGCGCCCCAAACGGTACAGGACCCACCAAACTCAGTTCACCGCTCCAGGTAGGCGGTATTCTGGCCAATCCTCCCGGTACCAGCGATGATCGTGCTACTTATGAGAAGGTGATGTATGTGTCATTGGAAACTGCTGCACAATTGCAGCATGAACTTAGCTTCACTGATGCAAACGGGACCGTTCCAAGTCTGGAAGAGGGCAAATACAATTCCGTCACAGTGAAGGTCGACAGTGTCGATAACATCAAACCGCTGGAAGCATTAATCCAGAAGCTTTCTTTGTCAGCTAACGACAACTTGTACCAGCAGGAACAGTTGAAAGAACAATTCGATACGATAAAAATGGCTGCTCTGGGTATTGGTGTTTTCATTCTGGTTATTGCATCGATTTCCATCATTGTAGCCATGACCATGTCCACACATCAGCGCAGGCGTCAGATCGGGATTATGAAAGTGCTCGGTGCGAACATGGGCCAAATCCGCAATATGTTTATAACAGAAGCTGCCCTGCTCGGACTGCTCGGCGGTCTGCTCGGTGTACTATTCTCTTATCTTATTGTAATGGCGTTGAACAAACTTGTGGGTACTGCCGGAGAAGGCCTGTCTTTCTTTATACCGCTTACGACCCTTCCGATTGGGCTTTCGTTTGCGATTATGACCGGTGTACTATCAGGTATCTATCCGGCCATCAGCGCTTCCAGAACCGATGCACTTACAGCTATCAAGCGGGATTAGCCATAAACATATATACAATACTGTATTTCCATTTGAAAGGAAGCCAAATCAATGAAGAGGATATTCAAAAGGACGCTGAAGTGGGTTATCATCCTTGGCATTATTGCCGCCGCAGGCTATATTCTGTACAGCAAAGTATTAAAAAAAGAACCGGAGGTAGTGATGGAACCTCCTCAAGTAATCAGCTTTCCGGTAACACAAGAGCCGATGACAAGTACGGTTCAGGTCAAGGGGAAATCCAAGTATCAGGAGGAAACGCTGGTATATGCCCCGTTTGCCTCCAAAGTCACCGCGTGGAAAGTCGAAAATGGCGGACAGGTGAAAAAAGGGGATGTCCTGTTCACGCTGGACCAGTCCACCTTGAAGAATGAAATTGCCACTACAGAAGCAACTATTCATAAAGCGAAGCTGGAAGGGGAATTGAATACCTTTGTCAGCCAGCAGGATGAGGATGCGGCCGTTCCGGCAGGGACGGAAGCGGAACGTCTGAAGGCACTTGCCGCCCAGGAGACCGCTCGTCTGAATGATGAATTGAACCAAGTGAACGCAGACATTCAGGAGAAGGAGCTAACCGACAAAAGAGCCAAGCTGAATTCTGCGGTGTACCACGCTCCGGCTACCGGTATTTTTCTCTATGACAGCAGCAGCGAGACCGGTGAACGGCCGCAGATGGTGACAGATAATCAGTACATCGGCAAAATTGTGGACCTTAGCAAGCTGGAGTTCATCGCGCTGGTAGGGGAGCAGGATATCTTCCGTATCAAGCCGGGGATGAAGGTTCAGGTGAAGATGACTGCGATGAAAGATTTGATCCTGAAAGGTGTAGTAAAAAAAGTGTCGAAATTCGCCACAACGACTACCGGCCAGAATACGGCAGGGCAGGTGCCGCAGTTCGAAGTTGTGATCTCCCTGCAGCCCGATGAGCACTTGATTGGAGGCCTTAGCCTAAGTGGAGATATTGAGACCTTGCGCAAGGACAAGACCACAGTGGTGTCCAGTATCGCTGTTATTCATGAAGGGAATCAGGCTTTTGTGATGCTGGATAAAGGAAAGGGTCAGTATGAGCGGAAAGAGATCAAGATCGGAATGGAGACCTCTGAGAAGACTGAAGTTCTATCCGGACTGAAACCTGGAGATACTGTAGTCCTGCAATAGAAATGTGAACGTGTAAAATAGCGTGAATACAAAACAGTAGCAGCCTGTTGTAGCGGTGATTCCGCTATAACAGGCTGCTGCTCTGTTTTCAGACACTCTGAGGGTTACTTTACAAAGGAGGTACGCCAGGCTTTGATATCCTTATTGAGCTGGGTGAGGTCAGGAACGGCAACAGGTGTATCTTTCAACTGATATTTCTGTTTCAATGACAGAATCCGATAGACACTCTCATTAATCCTGGATTCGGAAATCTTGCCTTGCTTCACAGCAGCCAGCAGTGCATTTCGTGTGGTCTGCTCATTGCTGTATTCGTGGGCGACCAATAGGATATCGCTGCCCGCGAGGACTGCATTAACAGCAGCCGCAGCCAGGCTGTAATTTTTCATGATTGCACCCATGGTCAGGTCATCGGTAATAACCACTCCCTTGAAACCCATTTGTCCCCGTAGAATTTGACTGATGATGACTTTGGACAGGGAACCAGGCCGGTCAGGGTCCAGGTGCGGATACAGAATGTGGGCAACCATTACTGCGTCTGCCTGCTCCTTAACCGCTTCGCGGAAGGGTCGCCATTCGAGCTTCGCCAGCTGGGCTTCCGTCTTATTCACTACCGGAAGCTCCAGGTGGGAATCGACAGACGTATCTCCATGCCCCGGGAAGTGCTTAACGACAGGAACGATGCCCTCACTCTCAATCCCCTTCATTTCTGCAATGCCAAGCTCGATAACCTTTGCGGACGTGTTGCCGAAGGAACGGTCCCCGATCACCGGATTGTCCGGATTGCTGTTGATATCCAGCACCGGGGCAAAATCCATATTGAAGCCTGCGGTTTGCACTTCTCTGGCCAGCAGCTTACCCATCATTTCTGCTGCCTCCGCATTACTGCTTGCACCAACCGATCCACTTGCCGGAATCTTCGCATATTCGTCCGGCATACGGCTGACCTTGCCGCCTTCCTGGTCGACACTGACAAACAGCGGTGCGGGGTTTCCGGCATTGCTGCGCTTCAGTTCATTGGTGAGGCTGACCAGCCCCTTCAGGCTCTTTATATTGTCCCCGTACAGGATGATGCCGCCAACCTTGTCATTAGAGATCATAGCTTGTGTCTGCGCGCTTACTTCTGTACCGTCAATCCCCACGAGGAGCATCTGGCCGATCTTGTCTTCCAGCGGCATGGAAGCAATCTCCTGTTCAATCACACCTACTGGGCCGCTTCCTTCAGAGCCGGCAGGCTCTGGAGAAGCGGCAGTCACCGGTGGTGGGGACTGAGCCGGAGGTGAAGCAGCATCCGTTTGCCGGGGAGGAGGATTTTCAGATGAAGGTGAAGCTGCAGGAGGTACTGGTTGTGGCTCTGCCGTATTACTGGAACCTGCTTTTCCGCTGCAGCCGCTGCTTAAGAGGAGGCAAGTAATGGTCATAACCAAAGTAATCCTTTTATAGCTTGGAACAACAGGGTTACTGTGTTCGTGGAACCGGGTCATTGTATGCTGACTCCCCTTTCTGTTTGCTGGATCACAAGTGCAGATGTTAAGATGAAGTAGACATTTGCTACATAAGCTTTGCTACACTGCACACAAAATTTTAAGGATGAGGTGAATTTGATCATGAAAGAAGAATTGGTAAATGCGCTAAATGAACAAATGAATTTTGAGTTTTATTCTGCACATGTGTACCTCGCGATGGCTGCATATTGCTCCGGCGAAAGTCTCGATGGCTTCGCTAATTTTTTCCTGATCCAGGCAGAAGAAGAACGGTTCCATGCAATGAAAATCTACAAATTCCTGAATGACCGGGACTTCCGGGCCAGACTGGCTGCCCTTCCCGAGCCTAAAAATGAGTATACATCCATGCTGGACGCATTTGAGCATGCATTCGCCCATGAACAGCAGAACACCTCAAGATTCTATCATTTGGCTGACTTGGCGCTTGATGAACGGGAACATGCAACCATCTATTTCCTGAAATGGTTCATTGATGAGCAGGTGGAAGAAGAGGCATTATTCAGTAATATTATCGCCAAGCTGAAGCGGATTGAAACCGACAGCAATGCCTTCTACATGCTGGATGCTGAGTTTGCAGGACGCACATTCACAGCACCTGCTGAATAATAAATCGGACGTCTATTGAATTGCAGCAGGCAGTTTGATGCCCAGCATCTTCCCTCCGCTGCGGACAATAAGGATATTCCCTGTTTTGAGTGAAGGCTGGAATTCACGGGAAGCGGTTTTGACAGTGAACAACGGCTTCTGGCTGATGAGATCATAAGCATGAAATAATCCGTCGGATTGTCCAGTATACATGGTCCGGCCGAAGATATCCATTTGAACCGAGGGATTTTCACCCTGCTTCGTGCTGATTACTTGTCCATTTGCGAGCTTCATGGTAATCAGGCTGTTGTCGCTGTAATTGTAATACATCAGCCGATCCTGGATCACCTTGTACAGTGGGAATACATGATCGGAAAGCGGCTGGTTCCATTGCTTCAGAGGTTTCCCATTCACTGTATAGTTCCAGAAGTTATACTGGGCAACCTTCTGCCCTTGCATAACATACAGGTTGCTGCCATCCAGAAACGCTGAACCATACACCCCTCCGGACCGGAATCCACCGTCTGGAGGGGTGTTGTTGTCTGTCCAGCGGTAATTGCGTTCACCTTGGAGCTGACCGGTCTGCAGGTTGAAAATAGATACCAGAACTTTACGGTTCACCGGGTCTTCATCCAGCATTTCCAGTGATTTGATGGAATACACCAGACCATCGCGAATGGTCAACGGCATACTCTGGCGGTATTGCTCCCATAACTTCTTACCCGTCTTAGAGTCATAAGCTATGATCGACGGGAAGGTTAAGACTCCAGCGCTGGTATAGAGGCGGATCAGCACTCCATCCACTTCTGTTAAGTCCGTGTAGCCCTCATAATTGCTGTCCTCGGCGATTTTCCATTTGAGCTTCCCGGTGGAAGCATCCACAGCCGCAAGCTGTCTGCCTTGAGTCACATAAATCTTGTCTCCCAGAGGATGTATGCTGGATGCATTAGAAAAAGGCAAAGAAGTATTCCATACTTTCCGTCCTGACTCTGCTACGGCGTATAACGTGCCGGTTTGCGTTACTCCATAAATCATTCCTTTGCTGTAGGTGTACAGCGGCGCCAGGGCGCTGCCGTATTCCCACAGCTTTTTGCCTGTAGCTGCGTTCAGCGCAGCTAATGTATAGTTCTTCTGGAGCGCAAAAACCTTGCCGTTCTCTGCGAGAGCAGTAATGGACTGGGCCGGGAGACTGCTCGGAATGGTGGCCGTGGAGAAAGACCACAACGGCTTAAGTACAGGGGCTGTGACTTGAGTATAGAAAGGATTTCCAATACTGACAGCTGCCTTCTCAGCCGAAGCGGCAGGGAGGAGGTCTCCGGCATACAGGGGGAATATCACACTAATTCCGGCGAGAACGGAAGTGATCTGTTTAAGCTTAATTCTGTTCATTTTATCAATGCTCCTTTTGTGTTAGAAGTAGACTCCATTTCGAATAGAACTAAACCTTACTACCTTTAGACTGGGAAAATAGAAAAAAGTTACAGTCATATATGCTGAACTTAAGAATGCAAGCCGGCTGCTTGACCAAACCTTTGTGAATCAAGAATATTGCCAATTCAGCAAGTTAGATCGTTGAGTTCTGAAGTTGAACAAGGGCAAACAATGTTGCGTGCGGCAAAACACTTCCGGTCTTCCAACTCTATTTGGCTGGGCGAACACTTGCGCGGCCCGGCAACACTGTTTCTCTAGACCCACCCGGTTGTCTGCGTGTAGTATAGAACGATACTATTCTTTGGAGGTTCTTTGCTTGGAAAACTACAGTGATATCAAACAAAGTGAAAAAGGGGCCTGGCTGAGTCTTTTTGCATATATCCTGCTGTCTGCCATCAAGTTATTTATGGGTACAGCTTCAAACTCTCAAGCACTTCTTGCCGACGGTTTGAACAACAGCACGGATATTATTGCCTCGCTGGCCATTCTGGCAGGGCTTAAGATTTCCAGGCGGCCGCCAGACTCCAATCACAGCTATGGACATTTCAGGGCGGAAACTGTGGCGGCACTGGTCGCTTCTTTCATAATGATCGCTGTAGGACTTCAAGTTCTGTATCAGGGTGTGAACAAATTCATTCAGCCCGCACTCGAGACACCCGATCTAGTATCCGCATGGACGGCAGCAGGCTGCGCTATAGTAATGTTCGCTGTTTACATGTACAACATCAGACTTGCCCGCAGACTGAACAGCAATGCCATGCAGGCCGTTGCTCAGGATAACCGGTCAGATGCTCTTGTGAGTATTGGTGCTTTTATCGGGATTGTCGGTTCGCAATTCGGCCTGCCTTGGCTGGATCCGCTGACCGCTACAATTGTCGGGGGATTGATCTGCAAGACCGCCTGGGATATCTTCCGCAAGGCAACACATGATCTTACCGACGGTTTTGATGCCAATGAGCTTGAGCTGATGAAACAGACCGTTGCTAATATTGAAGGGGTTGAATCCATTAAGGATATCAAGGCCAGAATACACGGGAATAATGTGCTGGTGGATACGACGGTACTGGTAGACTCCAACTTAAATGTGGTGCAGAGCCATGATATTACCGAGAAAATTGAGGATCAGCTGAAGGACCTTCACCAGGTCGCTAATGTTCTGGTACATATTGAACCCGTGTAAATGCAGCTCTTCTGTGTGACGTAGAACTTCAAGTAATTCGACGGTCAGACACCGATCTGTAGTATGCTTAACGCAAACTGGAGGTGGGCTATACAATGAAGAAGGTAAACCTGGAAGGCCTAACATTACTCGCCGATGATGTTGCCCGATTGGCACGGTTCTATCATGAAGTCCTGGGATTTGCAATCGTTGTAGAAGAAGCGCATTACGTAGAATTCAGCAATTCAGGCGTCCGGTTGGCAATTTGTTCCAAACCCCTTATGGCGGAGAATACCAATGGTCATTTCTCCTTCAGTGAGCAACGAAGCGGACAAGCCGCCGAGCTTAATTTCCAATGTGATTCGCCGGATGAAGTATATACTTTGTACGATGAATTCATTTCGAAAGGAGCTATGGACATCATGAAGCCGCAAGTGAAGTCTTGGGGTCATACTACTGCTTTCTTTGCCGATCCCGAAGGGAATATTCATTCCTTATTTGCGATAAATCCTGCGTAAGCTGAAGATCCAGAAGCACTAATAGCGAAGAGGCGTAACCAGGTTAGTGGTTACGCCTTTTATGTTGTAATTAATATCTGTTTATGCTCTCAAAAGCTCTTATGGCCGCCAAAAAGTTGAACAGTCTGCTTTATCCAAAATATTAAACTCAATTAATGTTTCAAGTAATGAGAAATCAACTGGTTTATCCCAGTGGATACGCACCAGCTGCTGGGTATGATTATAGCCAGCCTGCACAATTGTATCAGAAAAATAATTAATCACTGCCTTTTCAGGAGCAACGGCCAAATGATGTTTGGCGATGCTGAAGCCAATAATAAAGGTGCCGTGATCGGTAAACATAGGCTGATTCCACGCAATCTTTGGCACTAAAGTCGGGAATTTCATGATTACCCACGTCAAAACCTCTTCCGTTCGGGCCCGATGCTGCGGGTTAGCAATATTCGCTACATACTCTGCAAAAACTTCCATGTTGTTCCCTCCTGAAATAAAATCATCTCGTTCTGAGAATCCCTCAAACCCATTATGCGTACTAAGTATATCTATGAAAAGCTTGATATAACAGAGTTGCTGATTCACCTGTTTGTGTCCATGTCCCAAAAGATTTCACAGCAGAGATGCTATAACAATATTAGGGAGTCCGGTGTCATTTATATACGTTTAATATTTTTGTTTAAACAAACGCTTGACTTCACTAACGGGATTGGGTATATAATAACATTATGATAATAACACAATGATAATATCTAACGGGCTAACATACTCCCAATTCTAAGCCAAAGGAGTATCCACATGCCGAAAGAACCGGTTACTGACCGCAATGGCTTAACCGAGGAATAATTTTTGCAGGGCTATGATGCAGGGATGTATGAGCGTCCGTCCGTAACAGTCGATATGCTGATCTTTATCGTAATGGAGCACAGTATGCGATTGAACGCCTTCGGAGCAAGGTGGAGTACACTGATATTATTTTTAAT
The DNA here is from genome assembly GCF_001909045.1 of Paenibacillus sp. P3E. Lineage (NCBI taxonomy): Bacteria > Bacillati > Bacillota > Bacilli > Caryophanales > Paenibacillaceae > Paenibacillus > Paenibacillus sp. P3E. The sequence goes on from NZ_LVWH01000231.1 coordinate 52,005, forward strand.
CTGATGCCGCCCTTGTTTACACTGTCCGAGCTTCAACGGGTCTATGAAATTATACTTGGCAGAGAACTGCTGGCGCCCGCCTTCCTCCGTAAATTGGCCGACCGTGTGACCGAAACTGAGGAGTTCACCAAAGATGCCGGTCATCGGCCTTCGAAGCTGTACCGGTACAGAGTGGACCGTGATACAAATTAAATTTTGAGTGAATACAGAATGGAGAGTTATAAATGGAGACTTTTACTTACTTTTACCGCAGCGGTTCGCCGTTCTCGCAGTGGTATCCTTGCAATTTCACTGTAGATGAGATGAGCTTTAACTGTGCAGAACAATACATGATGTACGGCAAGGCGCTTTTATTCAAGGATGAAGGCACGGCCAGACAGATATTACGCGCAAGAACACCCAGGGAACAAAAGGAGCTGGGACGTAAAGTGAGCGGCTTCAATGACAGCGAATGGAATGCTCACTGCAGAGACATTGTCTACCAGGGGAACCGGGAGAAATTTCTGCAAAATGAAGAGCTACTGCAGCTATTGCTGAATACAAAGGGAACTACACTAGTTGAAGCCAGTCCGACAGACCGTATTTGGGGTGTGGGCTTGGCCGAGAATGACCACCGCATCCACAGCAGAAGAACCTGGAGAGGCACCAATTGGCTGGGTGAAGTGCTTACGCAGCTTCGTGACGACCTGTTACAGGAATAAACAAACCCCGGTACGACTCCGGGATAAGGAGTGAACACATAGGATGAACAACCTGAATCCGAGGAATAGAAGAGCAGCAATCGCGCAAGAAACACTGGATATATTGGAAAAAGGAAATTACGTTAACCGGATGGGCCGGCTTGTTGACATTGCTGAAGATGTCAGATCAGCCATCTCAAATACCCGTTTATATGCACCGGAGGAGCTGCCACAGCTTAATGAGACAATAGTGGAACACATGAAGGAAGGTGCCAGGCAGACCACGAAGCTGGCAGTCACCAGCGAGTCCACTTTGGCTGCGGCCTATCGATTAGTTGTAAAAGAGGGCCGTGACCAGACGGTATGCCTGAACTTTGCTTCTGCCAAGAACCCGGGAGGCGGCTTCCTGGGAGGAAGCCAGGCGCAGGAGGAAAGTTTAGCCCGTGCTTCTGCACTTTATCTGTCCATCGCCCCCAAAAATGAAATGTACCAATATAACCGCGGCCGTAAGACCTGCCTGTATTCCCATTACATGATTTATTCACCTAAGGTATCTGTCATCCGTGACAGCCAGGATCAGCTGCTGGACGAACCGTATCTGGTGTCGTTCATTACCGCGCCAGCAGTGAACGCGGGAGTCGTCCGCGAGCGGGAGGCTCAGGAGATTGGAATGATCCCAACCGTTATGCTGGAGCGCATCCGCTATATTCTGACTGTAGCCGCTAATAATGGGCATAAGACTATCGTACTCGGAGCATTTGGCTGCGGAGTTTTCCGGAATAATCCGAATGAGGTGGCCGAATGGTTCAGACAGGTGCTGCTGGATGAAGGCTATCAAAGGCTGTTTGACCAGATCGTATTTGCTGTGTTGGATCACTCTCCGAATCACGGTGTGCTTGGCGCTTTTCAGACAACCTTCAATGTTTAAAAGGTTTCTTTTCTGACCGTTTGCCCAACATAACACCCCTTCTTTCGGCTTAAGCATTGGCATCTGTCAATGCTTTTTACCAGTTTACTCCTTCGTAGGCATGAATGTAAGTAATGTATATGCTGCATGGCGATTTTAACTCTTCTTTGATTCTGGAATATAATCGATATTTGTTACATTGTGTCGTGTGATGTTATTAACAGAACTTTTATGCCGAAAAGTAGAAAATAAAATAAGCTTTTCATTATGTAAAATATGGTAAAAGGTAGGGTGAGTCAATGATTAACTGGAAAGATTCATATGACATCGGAGTGGAGAAGATTGACTGCCAGCACCGACAGCTGCTTGTGAAGCTGAACGAATTTTTTGATGCCTGTACGAACCAGCAGGGCAAAGAGAAGATTGAAGAAACCCTGAAATTTCTCAAGGACTATACGCTAGAGCATTTCAGTGATGAAGAGAAATTAATGCAGGATATTGAATTCCCGGAATTGACCGAGCACCGCAAGACCCATGCCGAGTTTGTCCAGACTGTGCTGGATCTTGAAGAGAGCATTAAGACTAAGGGTATTTCTGTACTTTCGACCATTAAGCTGAACCGCACATTAACTGACTGGCTGCTCAATCACATCAACAAATGCGATAAACTGATTGGTCAATGCATGGCCAGCAAAGGGAATCAAGCGATATAGATTACAGCGTGAATATTTCATAATGAAGATGAAGATGCCGCAGGGCATTTTCTTTTTTTTGGCCTTTATTTTCATTGCCGGAGCAGAGTTTATACTACTCGAATGCTTTGTGTTATCATTTGAATTAGAGATTCAGATAAACTGCAAGGCAAGGGAGTGGAATGATGAAAATATTGCGTATGCTTGCTTCGGGTCTGGTCATGCTGCTTGTGCTGGGTCTTGTGAATTTCTACATTGGGCTGCATCTATGGGTTCTGCTGGTGAAATGGCTGCCGGGGATTCACGCAGGGGTATTTTGGCCGCTGTTTCTGCTCATTGCTTTTGCTTATATGATTGGAATGGTTCCTTGGCCTAAAGCGGTGAAGCCGGCTGCCCGGCTGTTCAAGGTGATTGGTTCCTATTATCTCGCCTGCATGGAATTTGCCATTATAGTGCTCCCGCTTACGGATTTGCTCTACTGGGTGCTTGGTCTAATGGGGGTCGAGCGTGCAGCGTTTACTTCGAAGGCGGGTACAACACTGGTTCTCCTGCTGGCTATCTTCCTCATCTGGGGTTCGCGCAATGCCTGGAGTACAGTTGTGCGAAATCACCCGATTCCAATTGACAAGTCAAATGGAACTAGTGCACCGCTGACCATTGCGGTCGCATCCGATCTCCATCTGGGTAACATTGTCGGCAACCGTCATCTGCGCCGCATGGTGGCAGAGATGAACCGGATGCAGCCGGACCTGATTCTGCTCGCAGGAGATGTGCTTGATGACAGTATTGAGCCGTTTATCCGCAACGGGATGAGTGAAGAGATCCGAAAGCTCAAAGCGCGCCACGGGGTTTACGCTGTACTCGGCAATCACGAATATTATGGAGGTTCCATTAAACAATACACAGAGCTGATGGACAGTATCGGGATCAAAGTCCTGCAGGATGATGTAGTAGACACCGCTGGTCTGTATATTGTGGGGCGCAAAGATAAAACCGCCGAGTCTATGGAGGCCGGTGGCCGCAAAAGCGTGGAATCCTTGCTGGAAGGACTTGATCTGTCCCGGCCGGTAATTATGATGGATCATCAGCCCACCGGATTTGATATCGCCGCCAAGGCGGGAGTGGACGTATTGCTCTCGGGACATACACACCGGGGTCAAATTGCTCCGAACCACTGGATTACCAGACGGTTATTTGAACTGGACTGGGGCTATCTGCGTAAAGATAAGATGCATGTGATTGTCTCCTCCGGTTACGGAACCTGGGGACCGCCCATCCGTTTGGCCAGCCGTTCCGAGCTGATCAAGCTTGAGGTTAGACTGGAGGGCAGCAAGCGCTACAGTGAAGAGCCGGTTCACGGAAATCCTGTTCTGATATAACAAAAGATAAGCCCCTGCCTCGTATTTTGAGGTGCGGGGGCTTATTTTGTTTTGACATTTACAGCTGCATCCGTTATGTTAAAAACAGAAATAGTTAAGCTATTAACTAAATGGAGCTGAACAGAAAGTATGGACGATCTGCAAGAGGGGAATTTACCGCAAGATGATCTGCAGCAGAAGGAGCTGAAGCAAGATGATCTGCAGGAATATGTGCTGAACCTCCCGCTGCCTAATGAAGCTTTTTTTACACTAGTTGAGGCGACTGCAGGTCTGGTGGCTGTGTCTGAGAAGGACTGGCAGTCCAAGGGTTTAAATGGTGCAAGAATTCGGGTACTCGTGGAGATTGCCAAGCAAGGCGGAAGGGTGCTCCCATCAGTACTTGCCGGGAAAATCGGTGTTACCAAGGCCAATATCAGCCTGTTGTTGACCCCGCTGGAACGGGATGGCTACATCACCAGGGCTGAGCATGCCCAGGATGGACGCAAGTCAGTGATTTCACTTACGGATGCCGGCCGTATTCTATTGGCAGAACAGCTTCCCGGTAACCGCGAGGCCGTTGCTGGAAGGATGAGCCGTTTGAACGGAGAGGAACTGCGTCAGCTAACACAGCTGCTGCAAAAGCTGAACCGGCCATGACAGCATATAATCAATAAGACACTAAGCTGCATGAACGGTGAAACAGAATTTGTGGCAAGCTGTAGGCTGAATCCCTACATTCTAGGGATGTCCATCCGTCCCTTGCTTCACCTATATAGTTAATAGCTTAACTATCATTTTCAAATACATTAGACCTATTTGAGGAGGAAGAATGAAAATGACCATTCTGATAACCGGAGCTACAGGACAACTTGGCAGCCAGATTATAGAAAACCTGCTATCCCGTGTCTCAGCCAGTAACTTCGTTGCGGGGGTACGTAATTTAGATACAGCCGCACAATTAACCGGTCGTGGGGTGGAAGTCCGGTGTTTTGATTACGATCGGCCGGAAACACTACAGAATGCTTTGGCCGGAGTGTCCAAGCTGTTGTTAATCTCCAGCTCACATACGGATGATGCTGTAAGGCTGGCAGGGCACAAGAATGTAATCGATGCGGCCAAGACAGCCGGAGTTGCGCATATTCTCTACACCAGCTTCGCTTTTCCGCAGGCAGGTAATATACATCCAGGCAATGTTCATGCGCTTACTGAACAAGCGATACTGGAGTCGGGGATGGAGTATACCATTTTACGCAACGGGCTCTACATTGATTTCGTAGGAGTGCTCGGACTGAATGAAGCGATTCGCAGCGGTGTGCTGCTGACCCGGCCCGGGGATTGGCGGTTCAATGCTGTAACACGAGGCGACCTGGCACGGGCAACGGCAAATGTTCTTACCGGAACCGGACATGAGCATCGGGTATATGAGCTGGCTGCGCCGCAGACCTGGTCTTTTGACAATCTGGCAGAGGTGCTTACTGAGCTTGCCGGCAAGCCTGTAACTCATACTGAAGATATGTCTATACAGCACTGGATTTATCATTTTCTAAGCAGTATCGACACCACATCTACCTCTGAGGATCTGGAACACCTTATGGGCCAGCCTGCCGCTTCACTAAAGGAGAGCATTATGCCATTTTTGAATCTGGGAGATCTGTAAAATATAGTCCTCCTGCCGCCAAAGTTGTCTAAACTCCTTAATGTTGCTACTATGATGACAGCAAAAGGGATTACCCAGGGAGTGATAGAGATGAAGAAAATAATAGTGGCCGACGATGATATGAATATCCGCACCCTATTGCGGCATGTACTGACGAGGGAAGGGTATCAGGTGCTGGAAGCTGCCGACGGCCGCGAGGCGATGGGTCTGATGAAGAAGAGTACAGTAGATCTGGCCGTGGTCGATGTGATGATGCCCTATATGGACGGGCTTGAGTTGTGTGAGTACATCCGGGAGACCTACGATATTCCGGTTATCCTGCTTACCGCGCGCCAGCAGCTCAGCGACAAGGAGCAGGGATATTTACGCGGGACCGATGACTATGTGACAAAGCCGTTTGAACCGGAAGAGCTTTTGTTCCGCATCAAAGCGCTGTTCCGCCGCTACTCCGTGGCTGCAAGCGACAAGATCCGCCTGAACTCTCTGGTGATTGACCGCAAGAATTATGAGATCAGCGACGGGAATGATGTGCTTTTACTGCCGGTGAAGGAGTTCGAGCTGCTGGCCCAGCTTGCGCAGTATCCCGGCCGGCTGTTCTCGCGCAGCGAGCTGATTGAGCTGGTATGGGGCGCGGATTACGAGGGGGATGAGCGGACGGTAGATGTGCATATCAAACGCCTGCGCGACCGGTTCAGCGGATACAAGAATGACTTCACCATCCGCACGGTCCGCGGCATCGGCTACAAAGTGGAAATGGTGAATCTATGAAATCCCTGTATGTAAGAATGAGTATATTGTTCTGTTCGGTGATTGTGATCAGCAGCGTGCTGGGATTTCTCATGTCCAACGCTTATTATCAGGTCAAAATCAAACCGCAGAACGACGCCAAGCTGACCAAAATGGCCCTTGGCCTGCAGTCCTTTATAGAGGATCACCCGGATGCTGTGGAGGAATATCTGCTAAGCACAGCCTCCTTGGGATACAAGATGTATCTCTCGAACGATCAAGGCGATGAACGGTTTTATGGTCTGCCTTTCCGTAAAAATGATCTGAAGGAAGGCGAGCTGCAAAAAGTGCTGGCCGGGGGCACCTACCATGGTGTGGCTGACTTTCCCAGTCAAATGTTCATTACAGGCTTTTTTGATAATCAGCTCAGCAATTCGATAGGCGTTCCCATACATATTCACGGCCAGACCTATGCACTGTTTATGCGGCCGGATGCCGGAGTGCAGTTTGGCGAGCTGCGGATCTTTTTTGCCGTACTTATTGCGGTTACGATTTTGTTCAGCCTCTGGTTTGTTCTGATTACTGTCTTTCATGTGGTTAGGCCGATCACCCGGTTGACCGAAGCTACGAAAAAAATCTCCAAGGGCAGATACGATATCAAGCTCTACACGGCACGGCGCGATGAAATCGGCCAGCTGGCATCCCACTTTATGGTCATGAGCCGGGAACTGGAGCGGACGAACCGGTCACGGCAGGAATTTGTCGCCAACGTCTCGCATGAGATCGAATCGCCATTGACCTCTATTCAGGGCTTCGCCCATGCTCTTAAGGATGCTACTCTCCCGGATCAGCAGCGGATAGAGTACCTGTCCATTATTGATGAGGAGAGCCGGAGGCTGTCGATGCTAAGCAAGCAGCTGCTTACCTTGTCATCGCTCGATTATGACGGAAATGCGCTGGATAAGAGAAGCATTGATCTCCGGGCGCAGCTACGCCAGGTTGTGCAGATTATGGAGTGGCGGCTGACGGAGAAGGAGCTTGCCGTACGGCTGCATGCAGCGGATATCACCCTTCAGGGCGATTCCAATCTGCTCTATCAGGTATGGATGAATCTGTTGTCCAATGCGGTAAAATATACCCAAGCCGGCGGGTCGATCTCGATTTCGGCGGAAGTCTCTGACCACAGCTGTGTCATAAGCTTTGCGGATAATGGCGAAGGTATTCCGGAGGATCAGCTTCCGATGATATTTGACCGCTTTTATAAAGTGGACCGTGCACGTACCCGTGACAGTAACAGTACCGGACTTGGATTATCCATTGTGCGTAAAATCATCGAAGTGCACGGCGGAACCATCGAGGCAGAGAGCCATCTCGGGAAAGGGACGACTTTTACGGTAACGCTGCCGCTTCTGTAATTTTCTATTCATACTCCGTTCATTTTCATCTTCTAAACTGTGGTTATACAGATTAGAAGGAGTGGTTACATGTTTTTGGCATTGAGGGAGATGAGGCACTCCAAAGCACGCTACAGCCTCATTATGGTTATTATGCTCCTGGTCTCATTTCTGGTCTTGTTCGTAACCGGGTTGGCGCGGGGTCTGGCTTATGCCAATGTTTCAGCCGTGGAAAATATGTCCGCGAACTATTTTGCCGTGCAAAGTGACGCTGATCATGCGTTCAGACGTTCCCAATTAAGTGATACGGAGCTTACTGCCGCCCGTTCGATGGTCGGGGAAAAGAACGCAACACCGCTGGCGGTGCAAATGAGCACGATTACGGCAGACGGTGCCGATGTGAAGGCGGACATTACTTTTTTTGCCGTAGATATGGATGGTATGCTGAAACCAAAGGTGGTTCAGGGCGATGGCATTACCAATGAAACCAAGGGCAGTGTCGTTGTGGATTCGAAGCTCAAAGAGTCGGGAATCAGCATCGGCAGTCTGGTCAAGGATCAAGCTTCCGGGCTGACCTTTAAGGTCGCCGGTTTTGTAAAGGACAGCTCCTACAGCCATACTCCTGTCGTATACATCAACAATCTGGACTGGCAGGCGATGAGACAGGGTACAGGACAGGGCGGCAGCAGCGCTCAGCAGGTCCCTTATAATGTTATTGCACTCAAGACTACTTCCTCTGTTGCAGCACAGATCACAAGCAAGCTGAACAATGTAGAGGTCATTACGCAAAAACAGGCGATTGCCAGCATCCCAGGTTATTCTGCCGAACAAAATTCACTCTTGATGATGATCGTATTCCTGTTCGTGATCTCTGGGTTCGTGCTTGCGGTATTCTTCTATGTGATCACGATCCAAAAGTCCAGCCAGTTCGGTATCTTGAAGGCAATGGGCACCAAAATGTCCTATTTAGCCTGGAGTGTGGTCGGTCAGGTGCTGATCCTCTCAGTAGCTAGTCTGACGATCAGCCTGCTGCTGACCTTTGGGATGAATATGGGGCTGCCGGATACGATGCCATTTCAGCTGAAAGGCCAGACGATTGGGCTGACCAGTGTGCTGTTTATCGGTATGTCGCTGCTGGGGTCGCTAATTTCTGTAGCCAAAGTAGCAAAAGTAGACGCCTTAGATGCGATTGGGAGGACTGGAGCATGAGTGCCAAACTGATGATGAAGCAAGTGACTCATACGTATGGTGACGGAGATGGGGCAAGGACCATCTTGAATCATCTTGATCTTACTGTAAATGATAGTGAATTTGTTGCAGTACTGGGGCCTTCAGGCACAGGGAAAAGCACCTTTCTCTCCGCCGCAGGGGCGCTGCTGACTCCGACCAGCGGGGAAATCTACATCGATGGTGAGCCGCTGGGCAACAAGGACAAAAGCGCCTTAACCGAGCTGCGGCTACAAAAAATCGGCTTTATGTTCCAAAGCGCACAGCTTCTTCCGTATCTGAAAGTAGAGGAGCAATTACTGTATGTGGCTAAACTGGCGAAGCTCAGTACCAAGGAAGCCAAAGAGCGTTCAGCTTATCTATTGAAGCGGCTGGGAATTTGGGAGCGGCGGAATCATTACCCTGAGAAGCTCTCCGGCGGCGAGAAGCAGCGTGTGGCGATTGCCAGAGCGTGGATGAATAAGCCGGCGGTTCTGTTCGCGGATGAGCCGACAGCCAGCCTCGATTTCAGCCGCGGCAAGGAGGTTGTGCAGATGATCGCAGACGAGGTGAAGAACGAAGGCAAAGCTGCGGTTATGGTAACCCATGACGAGCGTATGCTGGAATGGTGCGACCGGGTATATCATTTGCAGGATGGCGTGCTGGTTGAGCAGTAAGGGATGAATAGGCTGGGACCGGGAAGACGTGACACTACACAATCTGGACATCAGACGCAGCTATGTGTCACAGACCCGGAAGTAGGCGCTGATGAAGCTGAATCATGAGTTTTAAAAGATAAGTTTATATAGAGTGACGAAGGTGATTTATGATAAATCCAGAGGGATCTGATCCTTTTGGATTTTTTGTATGCTAACTAATCAAGCAACATCGCAAACAAATCGAATAATTATTGCTTGTGAGTTTCTTGAGAGATTGATATCGTATGATATATTCGTCGAGTATGTGCAGAATGGGGTTACTTATGAAGAGTTGGGGCAAATTTTCGATTGTAGTGGTGGCGTTGCTCGCGTTTGGGATGCTGTTTTTATATATGGAATCGCTTAAGAGTGCGGTGATGCCGCTTGCTAAGCATGGAGTGCTGGACTTAAGGGAAACCCGTCTTCCTGATCAAGGCTTGGTGAATTTGAACGGCGAATGGGATTTCTATGAAGGAAGGCTGTTAACGCCGGCTGATCTGAACGAAGAAACGGTAAAGGGACAGCTTTATTTGAACGTGCCTGGAGCGTGGGAAGGGAAGCATAAGAACGAGGGAATGCACCGAAAAGGGTATGGCACCTATCATCTGAAGCTGCTGGTTCCGAACGGTGATTCGGTCTACGGGATCAAAATTAACAATATCCGCATGTCGCACAAGTTATACATTAACGGGAAGCTGGAGGGTGAGAGTGGTGTTCCGGTGAAGGCTAAAGAGCAAAGCCACCCGGGTAATACGCCGTATACCGTTTTTTTTCATTCCAGTGATGAAACGATTGATATTGTTATTCAGGTTGCCAACTACGAATTTATTAATGGAGGCGTGATCCGTCCCATTCAGTTTGGAGCACAGAAAGAAATCCTCTGGTTAGGAGCCTTTGGCATTGGTGCGGATTTGGCTTGCATTCTGATCTTTATTATGTTCGGCGCCCACCAGCTAACCATGTATTTCCCTGAGCGCAGGGACAGAAGCAATCTGTATTGTGGAATATTCCTGTTATGTTTTTCAGTGAGTCAGATGCTTCAGGACGAGAAACTCTTCCAGCGTCTGCTGCCGGATATCTCGTTCAATGTGACCTACAAGCTCATGGATCTCAGTATTTTTTTTATGATCCCTGTACTGGGTATTTTACTTTTTTCTTCACTCAACAGCCGGTTGATGTCCAGAAAGCTGCAGATACTGCTGATTGGCCCTTTTACTGCTTATGCTGCAGCCATACTGATCTTACCCTACAGGATCTATAACGAAGTTAAACCGGAGTATCTGCTCTATCTGGTTCTTGTGGATATTTATATTATTGCGAGGTTAGTTTTTCTCTGGATCATTTCTAAGAAAGGGACACATGAGAGTAAAGAATTGATCCTGTTCATACTGGCAATTGTGTCAATGATGATCTATCTGGTAGGGGATCTTCTGTCAACGGAAAATATTCTGGCGTCTGATATTGTCAGCAAGCTGGCTGCTTTGGGATTTGTCATGCTGATGAATACGTTGCTGGCAATCCGCTTCTCCCGCACCTTCGAGAAAACCCAAGCCCTGACTCATGAGCTTATGGTCTCCAATCAGATCAAAGATGAATTTCTCATTCATACCTCTCACGAGCTTAGAACCCCGCTGCATGGAATTATGAATATTTCATCATCCCTTCTGGATAATTCCGAGGGCACTCTGTCAGCCGGGCAGCTTGAAAGTCTGTGGCTAGTAAAAGATACGGCAGTGAAGCTGTCCATGCTAATGCAGGATTTGATTGATGTTACACGGCTCAAGCATGGGGATCTGCAAATGCAGTTTTCGGTTGTGAACGTGCGGGCGGCAGTACAGATTGTACTGGATGTGCTGCAATTCGAGCTGGCCGATAAAGATGTGTCTCTTGTGAATCAGGTGTCTCCGAAATTGTGGGTTCATGCGGATGAAAACCGCTTTAGACAAATTCTATATAACCTTGTACATAACGCAATCAAACATACGGATAGAGGAATGATCTCTGTCAATGGGACGATTGCGGATAACTTGGTTCATTTGTTTGTTCAGGATACGGGCGAAGGTATAGCTCCGGACAAACAATCTGACTTGCTCGTACGGGATGATCCCTTTGGCGCAAGCGGGCCTGAAGGCAGGTACTCGGGCATGGGGGTCGGGTTGTATATCAGCCGCAAGCTGGTAGAGGGAATGGGCGGACAAATCCGCTTGGACTGGACCGAGGCGGGGAAGGGGACCCGTATGGCCTTTACCATTCCAAGTGCCAAAGAACGCAGGTCTGCAGCAGATAATGAAGCGGAGCTACCCCGGTTTCGAAATCCACGCAAGTCCGGTTCTCTGGAGATTACAGAGCAATATGAATATACAATTCTGATTGTAGATGACGAGGCCTCCAATATTCACGCTCTTCTTACTATTTTGCGGAGACATCCGTATAATGTGCTGACTGCACTGTCGGGCAGGGAAGCGCTGGACAAAGTCAGCCGGTACCCCCGGATTGATCTCGTCATTCTTGATGTGATGATGCCGGACATGTCAGGAATCGAGCTATGCCGTAAGCTGCGTGAAAAGTATACCATTCTGGATTTACCAATACTGTTCGCTACCGCCAAGGACCGGTCACAGGATATTGCACTGGGCTTTGCGGCAGGAGCCAATGATTATTTGAGCAAACCGTTTGACGGGGAGACTCTGATTGCCAGAATTCAGACATTGCTGGTCATGAAGACCTCCATTCATCAGGCCATTCAGAATGAACTGGCCTTTTATCAGGCTCAGATCAAGCCACATTTCCTCTACAATGCCTTGAGCAGCGTAATCTCCTTCTGCTATACGGATGGAGAGAAGGCGGCTTACCTGCTGTCCAGTCTTAGCCAGTATCTGCGCTATATTCTGGATATGGATCATAAAGAGATATTTGTTCCTCTGGGCAGAGAGCTGGAGTTGATCGATGCATACGTAGAGATTGATCTGGCCCGTTTTGATGACCGTTTTGAATTTGTTAGTGATGTGAACGAAGGCTTGAAGAACTTTCAAATCCCTTCCCTGATTATCCAGCCGCTCGTAGAAAATGCTATTCGTCACGGACTGTTTGACAAGGACGGGCAAGGAGTGGTTACTCTCACGGTTGCAGAAGAGGAACATAGTCTGCTGATAACGATAGAGGATAACGGTTCTGGTATCTCCGACGACGTGCTGTACCGCATTTCCAGTGGTGAACGGCCACGGGAAGGTACGGGGGGGATCGGTATTTTTAATATCAGGCGCAGATTGGAGTCGATACCTGGTGCGGTCTTAACTGTGAGCTCGAAACTGGGCTGTGGGACCAAAGTGATGATAGCCCTGCCGCTCGAGCATAACATGGAAGGGTAAAGGAGGAAGAGATTATTGTTCACAGTAGTTGTTGTGGAGGATGAAAAACCGATCCTGGAGCTAATGAAGGTGGTTGTTGGAAGAAACCCCGATTGCCAAGTGGTGGGTGCTTTCAGTAATCCGTTAGAGGCTCTGGAGGCTCTGCCGTCCCTTAAACCGGATATTGCCTTTTTGGATGTAGAGATGCCTAAGCTATCCGGGCTGGAGCTGGCGGGCAGAATGATTGATTGCTGCGAACACACACGTATTGTTTTCACTACGGCCCACAAGGAATATGCTTTGGAGGCTTTCAATGTATTCGCCTTTGATTACATTCTGAAGCCCATTACGCCCGCCAGTGTCCAGCGTATTACGGATCGTCTACTGAAGGAATCTGGGAGGCCGGTATCGACGAACATGGATCTACACTCCCAGAGAACATCTATCCGCTGTTTTGGCGGTTTCGAGGTTCGCAATTTCAAGGGGGATTTGGTGCGTTGGCCCACACGTAAGACTGAGGAGCTGTTTGCCTATCTGCTGTGTTATCCCAATCAGGAAGCGGGGAAGTGGCAGCTTGTCGATGCTTTGTGGCCCGAGATGGATGAAGCACGATCGGTTCATAATTTGCATAATACGGTCTACCGGCTGAAAAAAATCCTAAAGGAGCATCAGCTTGGCCTAGATATAGGCAAAACCGGGGAAGGATATTTGCTGGAGGTCCTTGAGACTACGTACGACCTGCTGGAGTTTCAGCGTTACAACTCTGCACAGTCTGATGCTCACGGGGAAATTGCACGGCTGGAAAGCTTGTGCATGATGTATCAAGGGCATCTGTTTGACCGTAAGGACTACTTATGGAAGCATTGGCTGGAAGAAGACTACCGCAAGCGGTTTTTGTCCGTGGTCTATGATCTGGGCCGACTCTGCCTGACCCGGAAAGATTGGATCCGTGCAGAGCAAAGACTGAGTGATAGTTTGGAGATATATCCTTTTGAAGAAAATATATGTATGTTGCTCATGGAAGTATATGCAGCGAGCGGAAAATGGGAGAGATTACGTACGTTTTATACCAATTTTGAAGAAAGGTACCGCATTGAATTTGGAATAGCACCATCCCGGGAATTGCAGGATCTCGCTATTGGCTACATAAAAGATAACCAAGGGTAGTTTTATGCCCCAAAATGACCTTGAAATCCACAATTCAGTGGAGGAAGAGGTCGTTTTTTTATGGATCATTATTGACGTATTTCGACATCATACCGCGAATTTGAGAGAAATTTGAGAGAATGCGTTTCTATAATGGAGCTTAGGAATGTGACTAAAGTCATGTATGGAAAGGATGGTGGGCCAATGCGGCGAAAGTTCGGAGCGCTCATTCTGATGGTCTTTGCCGTGTTTTTGCTGCAGAACCATGCACCTGTCTCCATGGCACAGACGCCGGCTCAGTATGATGCGGAGGGACTTTACACCTATGCAGAGCAAGCAGTGTTCTATGTGCGGGCGTTTCGGGAGGATGGCACAGTCAAGGATGTAGGCAGCGGATTTCTGATTCAGCCAGATGGCACAGCTATCACGGCCTATCATGTGGTGGAAGGGGCGGCGCGGCTTGGCTGTGTAAGAAATGACGGCGTTGAAGCCGTCTGCAGGGTGCTGGTATTCGATGAGGTGGCGGATACAGCGGTGCTGAAGCTGCCGTCCCCTGGTAAGGACAATCCCTATCCGTATCTGTCCTTGCGTACTGGCCCGGTCAAGCATGGGGAGAAGGTGTTTGCCATTGGTTATCCTCTGAAAGAGACCAAGATCATCACCGAGGGAATCGTGAATGCACCCGGTGTGGCTATTAACGGAAGGAAACGTATTTTGATATCAGCAACGCTGGTCAATGGCATGTCCGGAGGGCCGCTGATTGACCAGGACGGATATGCGGCTGGACTGCTGTCTGGCTCACTGCGTACGATGAACGGCATTCATCTGGCGGTAGATGCAGAGACAGTGAAGCGGGTAGTCAGCCGGACAGGAATGTAGAACCGGCGCAGAACCCGGGTCTGCCGGTGGGGGCAGGCGGTTAAGAGATATTTACTACATAGATCAGATTCGTTAACCAAAATCCTGGCAGGAGGGTGCATGAATGAGAACATGGGCTAAAAAAAGCCTGACCACCGTACTGGCCGCAGTGATGCTGACGGCCGGTATGCCGTGGCCGGGACAACAGGTGAATGCAGCGGGAAGCTATGAGGATGTGTATGTGTCAGGAACGAAGCTTCTGCACAATGGCGACTGGTACCCGGAAAGAACATCCGACTATGACGAAGATACCGAATCGGATGCTCTGCTCGTCAACGCTTTTGGATGGTTCTCCAAAGTGCAGAATGGCAATGTGGTTCCTGGAGTTACCATTGATAAAGTTGACGGCGATCTGGACGGCGGGCCGCATTTGGGTGACGCTGATGTGCTTAATGCGACCATTCGGATCGCTGACAACCCTCAACTGAAGCAACTGGCGGAAGGGGAAGGGCAGTTCAGAGTTTATATTCGCAGTCTATATGAATCGGATGATGACAGTGCAGAAGTGGAGGTCCACAGTAAAAATCTGGGGAGATGGTACCGCGAGGATTATGTGGGAGCCGGACCTAACCGGGATGACCAGACGACAGACTGGGTTGATCTGGAACCCGATGATGTGATCACCATTCACTTAGAGAGCTGGGGGTCTGGTACGGTCACCGGCATCCACTTGAACTTCCGTGATGTGATTGCGCCTACCGTTAAGGATTACATCTTTGATACTACGGGAACGCAGCGTGACAATACTACGATTGATGAGAAAGAGCTGCTGGTGAAATGGGGCGACGAAGTGAATCTGACCTACCCGTTCAGTGAGCCGCTCAAGGCATCTTCCGGAGAAGCAGCCGACCTTATGCGGCATGATCTGTTCACCAATCCTTCGGGAACGGGATTGCCTGCCGACGGGGAGAATCAGGGGATGCAGCTGCCCGCAGCAACAAGCTGGGCTCAGTTCACCGACAAGCTTAGGTATACCTATAAAGCGGCTAATTACCAGCATACGGGCAATCTGCCTATTGTGAACGGCGGCGAGATAAGTACACTTCCGTCCGGAATCAACCTGAATGAGAAGTCACTGAAGCAGAAAGTCATCGATGCCGATTTTCATGATGCAGCCGGTAATCCGCTGATTGTCAGTAACTTCGGCCAGCGGGCTTCTGCTGCTGCAGGCGATATCTTTCTTCGCGGTAAGGCTATTAATCCATTCGATGCAACGGTCGACCCGGGCAATGCCAGTGACGGTTTCAGGGTTATTGTTGATGCGGTTCCGCCCAAATACAGCTTCGCTGCCAACGGTATCCAGCCGGATATTGTGACGGGAAGCACATTGAACAAGGGGGATACCCTGGATTTCAAGGTGCGGCTGACGGAAGACGTTATCGCTAAAAAAGGATTGTCGGCGGACGGGTTGTTCCTGTATTTCAACAATGGGATGAAAGCCTATTATGTTGAAGGGGAAAATTCATCGCTTTGGACTTTCCGGGCGGCCGTGACGGAGGACGATCTGGATGTGGCACTGCTTAAGGTCATTGCCCTGACCCATTCGTCCAGAGCCGGCGATAGGCCTGCTTATGCGGATAAGGGAGTGCTTCAGGATTATGCCGGCAATCTGCTGACGGATCCTGTGAATACCAGCAAATCGGCGGCTCCGGCTCCGACAGATCCCTCCCGGCAGGTTCCGAATACCAAGATTGACTGGGCGAAGCTGTCCATTGACAATACCGACCCGAGCTTCAAATATCTCTACGATACGCCGGGTGCAACGGGGAACTCGTGGGCACGGTCAGGCAAGATCACCATTGATGCCCGTGATCCTCAAGTCATCGCACCTCCTCTCGACCCGGATGAGGCCGGACAGCCAAGACCAAGCCGCGGCATTTACCGGCCGCTTAATATGACAGGCTCCTCGGGTGAAACTGCGAATCTGGGTCTGGTCTACTATTACTGGAGCCAGAGTCCGGATGATCCGCTGGCCGGAAAAGAAGCCGACGAGTTCGCGGCGGTTAAGCGCTACTCACTTACAGGACAGCAGCCCCGGGAAGGGCTGTATACCGGTGAACTGGATGATTTCAATCTGATGGTGGCCAACAATAGCACCAATCTGCTGTCTCCACCCGCCAAGGCACTAATGGCTGAAGGTAGCGGGACCTGGTACCTGCATACTTGGACGGCGGATATGACCTGGGATTCGGCCCGGGAGCTCATGCAGTACGAGAAGATGAAGACATATAAGTCCAGCCATGCTGCCTCTTACAATGGCTGGATCAACGAGTACAAGGCTACTCATACCGGAGCATCCGAGGCGGATGCGGAAACGTATGCGAACGGCAAAGCCCTTGAAGCGGTCGGTGATTACGGCGATCTGTCCTTGTGGACGGCGGCGGACTTCAAGCATGACGATTCCAACTGGATTTACGGCAAGACCGCCATTCTGCTGGACAACAAGGCTCCAGTCCTTGGCGCTTCCATCTCCGGAATTAATCATACGGCCGTAGTCAAGGCAACAGTCGGGGCATCGGATGAACACAGCGGTATTGATCCTGCTTCGCTGCAATTTCAGTGGGTTAAGGTGGGGGAAACCCCCGGAGAGCTGGATTGGCACGTTGTTCCTTCGGATCGTAGTGTGACGACTCTGAACAATGTAGTAGAAGACGGGGAATATATTCTGTACTTGAGAACTTCCGACAGAGCCGGAAATACGGCTGAATTCCAGATGGTTGAGCATGTTGTGGTTGACTCTACCAGAGAAGTCAGCATCGCCTTCACTCCAGAAGCGCCGGAATCCTATATCCGAAGTCAGGATATCGAAGTTACCGCTCGGGGAGCGGCGGTACTGGAGCTGCAGTACGTCTTCAGTCCTTCTGCTGTCCGGCCAGCTGAGAGCCTGTACCGTACAACGGCGATGGAGTCTGTGTATAAAGACGTCAGTGTGACGGATTCGGTCTACCGCGGTGTCGTTCAGGCGGTCTACGGTCTGAACGGAGAGCAGTACCTTCATATCCGGCTCAAAGAAGATGGGAATGTGCGGTACTACGACTACAGCACACTGTACCGGTTCGACAATGCCGCTCCTGAAATCACATTCAGTCTGAACGGTGTGAGCTACCCCCGTCCGGCTTATTCAGTGCTTGTGACCTCAAACGAGCTGTATAACCCATCCGGGACAGTGGTGGAGTACCAGTGGTTGCCGGAGAATGCTGCTCCGCCGGAGGAATCCTCCGGTGGCTGGCTGCCGCTTCCGGAGGACGGCAAGGCCGTTCTGGACAGCAGTCAGCTGGCTCCTGGCCAATCGGCAGGCTACGTCCTGTATGTGTATGCCCGGGATGGACTGGGCAACAGTGCCGTCACCCACGCCGGAACCTTCCGCTTGTACCGTGCGGATACCTCTCCAGTGGAGGTGCTGCAGTCCGATCTGGTTGCTTTTGAAAGCGGCAGCGGGCAGGGAAGCAAGGCGATCCTTCAGCTGGAGCTGAAGAGTGTCTCCAAGGACGGGTTTGAATACTCTGTCTCCAGCGACAATGGCACCACATGGGGATTGTGGAGACCCTACACGAATTTCGTGCAGGTGGCTGTTCAACAGACCTCAACTGACCAGCTTCAGTTAAAGGCCAAATTCCGTTCACCTTCGGGTGTGGAGAGCACTCCTGTATCTATTGATACGAGCCATTTCGATGCTACGGCCGATCCTCTGTATGGTCTGGCCGCTTACAGTACTCTGAGGCCGACAAAGAGCGGTGGTATTTCGTTGAGCATAGCTGTGGCCACAGGGATCAAGGTGACCCCTGCGGCAGATAATCCAGCTCTGGCAGAGCGGGTGAAGGGCAATACCTTCAAGATTTCGCAAAATGGCCTCTATACCTTTAATCTGGTTGACCTGACAGCGCCGGAGCGCAAGACCCAGCTGCTGGCGGTAGTGAGCAATATCGATTTGACCACGCCAGTAGGAGTGGTTGAATACAACATAACCGGACCTACAAGAGGGAATGTGACTGCCAAGCTCTCTACCTCCGAGCCGGTGCGTATTGTGAACAATGGAGGAAGAGACAGCTATATTTTCAAGGACAACGGTTCATTCACCTTCGAATTTGAGGATGAAGCAGGGAACTTGGGCTCTACTAAGGCGACGGTGAATAATATCGACAGAACGCCTCCGGAAGTATCTCTGGTCAAGAGCTATGCCTACGGAATAGGCGGCTCCAAATCCTTCAAGACGATTCTGGACACTCTGGGCAACGTGCTGTTGTCGACCGGAGTGACGCTGACGGCAGAAAAAAGCTTGCCGGGCAGCGAGGATTTCCAAGTAGTACAAGGTAAGAATCCAGCGGTCATGCTTCAGAACGATCCGGTCAAGCTCATTGTACAGGACCGGCAGGGCAATACTGCGGCTCTGGAGGAGACCATTGCCAATATTGCTCCTGACCTGTTGCAGCCGCGGATTACCCAGGAATTTGTGGACGGGACCGGGCAGCCGCTGGAGGCAGGCAAGCGGGTCACCATCAACGGCAAGACCTATGCCAAGGGTGCGGTGAAGGTAACGCTGAGTGGGCGGATTGATGAGCCTAACCAGATGTTCGCAGGAGCTGTCCCGGTGGTGCAGGGAACTGGCTATGCCAACAAAATCAGCGACGCGGACGGCAACTATGCCTATACCGTCACCTACCGCGCAAACGGCAATACCAGAATGGTACTGAGTGATCTTCTGGGTCGCACCGTTGTGTCGGCCATTCAAGTGGACGGACTGGATAACACGGCGCCGGAGATTCAGCTGAAACGTCCGGTGACTGCGGTAATCCGGGGACAGAAGGATTTCGAGCCTCTGCGGGATCTTGGCGGCTTCACCGCAATGGATAATGTATCTGCAGCGGATAAGCTGAAGGTCACAGTAAGCGCACTAGATCTGACCAAGACAGGCAAACAGATGGTCACTTATACAATAACCGACCAGGTGGGCAATACGGCGACTGCCAAGCAGGAGGTTATGGTCATGAATGACAGCGGTCTGCTGATTATCGGCAACGGCCAGGTACTGTCCTCCAGCCTGGCGGAAACGGTATTGTTCGACACGAACCGGATTACGTTCAGTGTGCTTGGCTATGACAAGATGAGCGTAGGCGGAAAGGAGCGGGTTAATGAGAGGGCTGCGTATACGCTGCTCTATCACACCGGATTGTACCGGGAGGGTCAGATGAAAACGATCGCCGAGGAAATACCACTCCAGGAGCTGACAGCGAATCAATATCAAGTCATCTTCCCGAAGACTGGCTGGTACACCCTTATTATCAGAACGCAAGAGAGAGAAAGAGAGTATGTCACCTTCTTTATCGGCGGCAAGGAATCATAAGCTAGCATCAGGCTCTAATACCGGGTGAGAAAGCGGGCGAACGAAAGAGGTGGAAGTATCCCTCTTCGGGTGCCGGCTTTCTTCCTACATCCCTAGAATGAAGGAGTTAAGATTGAATGAGAGGATTAAAGCAGACAATCACGGTTCTACTGGCGTTACTCCTTGCCTTCGGTTCTCCCGTCTCGGCACTGGCCGGTGAAATCGGCAAGAAGGACACAACGGTTCTGAGCAACAGCCTCGTGAAAGTAACCGTTAATAATGATACGGGCCGATTTGCCATCCGCACGGTGGAAGGGCAGCCGATCCGCAAGAAAGACCAGAATATTAACATGATGTTCAGGGGCGATGATCCAGAGACTTCGTTTACGACCTTCCGCATTGACGGAACTGATTATATTTTCGGTAACCCTTACAAGTTCGGCGCAGATTTTTTTTCCGAGATTACAATGCCCCAGATTGTCCAGAATACCGACGGAACCAAGCAGATTGAGACGATATGGACGATTAAGGGTATCCAGATCAAGCAGATTATCAAGCTGTATATGAACACTTCCGATGTGATGAATGCCGGCAATGTGAATGTCAGCTATCTGGTTGTGAATAACACGAAATCCACGGTCGAGGTGGGCTCGCGTATTCTGCTGGACACCATGGTCGGCAGCAATGATGGTCCGGCCTTTCAAGTAGGTAAGGTCTACAAGACCCCTTTGCAAGTAGAGCGGAGGCTGGTGGATGCGGATAAGCTTCCTCCCGGCATCGGCGACGATGAGAAGTCGCTCTATACGCTGCCTGCCTATTGGGTTATGAAGGATAAGTATGACAGCACGGACCCGCTGGCGACCCATGCTGTGGCCTATGGCTTCAATAATTTTTCGGAGAACGACATCAATATTGTCGATGAAATGGTTGTGGGCCACTGGAGCAAAATGGCTAATACGAAGTGGGATTATGAGGTTAATCCGAACCTCGACTTCACGGCGGACACCAATGATTACGGGACAGCGGATTCGGCTGTTGCCTTGTACTGGAACCCTGACGCTATTGCTGCAGGTGCCGTACACAGCTATGAAACGGTATACGGGCTGGGAGAAATTGTGCAGCCGGACAAGGCGTTCTCCATCCGCTATATCGATCCGGTGAACCAGCTGGCGACACTGGAGGATGGCAGCGGATATGAGAACGAGGGCGTCTTTGATATCACTGCCGAGGTGGAAAATCTGGAGGCGTATGCCACGGAGCAATCCAGTATTAGCGTTAGTCTTCAGTTGGACAACGCACTTAAATTCGTTGATTTGGATACAGACGGGAAGATCAAACGGGATGCGAACGGAAAAATCATGACAAGGTCGGGCAATTCGCAGACTGCGATATTCCGCAAGGATGCCACACCGGAGGAAGCGGAGCAGGGGATCCAGCCGAAATTCAAGCCAGGTGAAACTGTAACAGCTTCCTTCAAGGTCATAGCTACCGGTAAAGCTTGGCCGACAACGCCGGAATATTTGCTGAACGTCAGCAGTCCGGAGACTGAGGCCAAGCTGGAAAACATCAAGGATGAGACGGTTAAGGCCCAGTATAAGTCGAGCAAGGCCAATTTTGTATTGTTGCCTCCTGTCGGCACGGCTACCTCGACCTATGTATACGCGATGTCTCCAGAGGAAGTGTACACCTCGGATGTGAAGTACATTACCCTCAATCTGTCCAACATCGAGGCGTACAATACCGGAAGCGCGACGACAGTCCCCAATTTCGACCTCTATTTCAGAGAAGTCGCTACAGGCAACCGCTACAAGGTACCGGTAAAAGAAGCGGTCATTCTGCAGCCTGCCAATGACGGCCAGGTGGGCGATATGCGGATTACCTACCGCACCGGTGATCTGGTTGATAAAGCTGGCAACATCCAAAAGGATGAAGACGGCCGGGAGCGTAAGGATCTGGGGCCAAATCTGCCTCTGGGAGAATATCAGGTGGAGATTGACTACAAGGATTCGGGGGATACCGGCGGTCTGTATGATCTGACCACCTCTCAACGGTTTGTGGTCAGCGACAACGAAGAGGCCCGGATCAAGAAGGCAAGCATTCTGGCAGTAGTCAAGAGAAGCTTCGACTTTACAACTCCTTATAACAGCAGCAACAAGAGCGAGCTGGAGGAGGCCTACGAAGAGGCGTTCCCGGGGTACACCTTCCCCGGCCAGGCTGGATATGCGGGAATGAAGACAGCCTATACTACCGCCATGAATGCGATGGTTCTCAGTGCCAAAGTGACGGACCCTGAATTCGGCGGAGAGTATCTCATGCAGGCGGAGGAGGTTCCCGCCTATCATCTGCAAGCTTTTGAGAGTGAAGAGGAACTCGAGGAATACAAGAAGAGCCTGGCTGAAGAGGATAGCGGCACTGGCAGCGACGAGGAGGAAGAGCCAGGCGATGAGGTGCTGCTGGAGATTCGCGGGATGATTAACCAGATTGGCAGCGGCACTGACGCCGAGTATGTGGTGGACACCAAGAGTGAGCCGGCGATCATAAACAACGCTGTGGCCTATACCGGAAAGGACATGGTGTTCGCCAGTGGCAAGCTCGATGTGCTTAGCATTAAAAAGGCGATCAATACAGACGATACGCCATTATTCGATACGTTAAGTGTAAAAGGTGAAGGTACTCTGAGCGTGGCGGGCAGCGGTTTTGTTTTCTTTGACGGCGAATGGACACTTGATTTCTTCAACGGCTTCAGCAAATCACTGACGAAGCAGGAAGAGGAAGAAGACGGCGATGACGGTGAAGAAGAGCCGGATGAGCAGAAGGAGCAAAAGAAGAAAGATCAGGGAGGCGGTGCGGAGGACAGCTCACTCAACGGAGCGCTAACCTGGGCTGCCGGTGCTGTGGGTGAGCGCCTCAATCCACTGCGTCAGCTGATGATTCCGGATGTCTATTTCAACCAGCGTAGCCTATTCGCGGCACCAAGCTTCTCGGTTAACGGCTTCGGATTGAAGTTTAACGATTATGTCCTCCGTCCGGGTGGCATCTCGTTCGGAGGTAACGTCAATATGAAGATTGTTGAGTCGGAGATTAACAATGTGATTTTTAATGACAAAGGTTTTGTCGGCATTGACGCCAAGCTCAAATTCGATCTGAACGAGAGTATTGGATTGATCTCCAAATCGAAGGAGGGCGACGAGGAGGACGGCGGCAAACCGTCGGGCGAAATCTCAATTGTCCATTATGTGCAGGAAGTAGAGGACGTGTCCAATACCTATGGCCTGAAGTTCGATGCAACCGTGAGCAGCGTGGGTGTAGGAGTGGAGCTTGCCTTCAAGCAGGTTGCGGACAAGCGGATTTTGCCGGATGCCATCGGCTTTAAGGCGGAACTGGGAGATCCGGGCGTGCTGATTACCGGCGCTACCTATCTGACTGGCATCCGCGGCGCGATCCGCGAACTGGCAGATACGATTGCCGGAGAGGGCGATGTGCCGCTGACACTGGAGGCCGGTGCAGACATCACCTTCGGTGTCCAGCCGGCAACCTTCTACGGCAGCATTGATATGACGCTGAAGAAATCGGGAATTAAGCTGGTGGGAAAAATGGACTATAGCCCGTCTCCCGAATCGGACAAGCTGACTATGCTGACTGAAGCCAAGATCGCCGCCCAATGGATGACGCCATGGTTCGTCAGCGCCTCGGCAACAGTGGATGTGCTGGGCTGGGATGTCATTATCGGCAAGGCGTCCCTATTCGTAGGCCAGAATCTGATCAAGAACCGGATTGATTTTGAAGGCTTCCTGAGCGCGAAGCTCCAGATCCCTTCTGATGTGCCGATGGTTGGCGGAATGCCGCTGGCCGGTGTATCGCTGGGGGTCAACAATGACAAGATGTGGGGTAGCTTCGCGATTTTGTTCATCAGTCTGGGTGTGACCTATTATTTCGACGGTGATATTGAATTTGGCACCTCCGGCGAGAAGCTTCCGGATGGATTGCTGTATCTGCAGGTTCAGGATCCGGAAACCGGGCCTAAGCTGGTCGTGTTCGGCCAAGGTGCGGAAGCGGTGGCCACGTCATGGGTCACGAAGGAAGACGTGCAGCATGAAATTGAGTATCACAGTATCGCGGACGGTGTGAGCCTCATGGATAATGGCTCGCTGGATGTGGGCATCGGAGGCATCAAGGTTTCTGAAGATGGCAAGCTTCATGAAATCCCGATCTCGAAGGTAACCGGGAATGCGATCCTGGAAGTGCAATATTACGGCAATTCTGTGCCGCAGCTTGCACTAATGGACAACAACAACCGTGAGTACAAGCTTGTGTACGATGAGCGCCGAGTCAATGATCCGAGCGCCAATGCCTTCACCCAGGTCATTGCCGGGCAGAACGAAACGATCCGCAAAGCGTATATTGCCATTCCGGCAAGCCGGGCCGGCAGCGGCACCTGGAAGCTGCGTGCGGATCAGACGGTGGACACGCGGTTGTTCAACATTCCTGAGGTGTCCAAGCTGGATGAGGTCAGATTGGACCAGGACAGCGGGAACGCGAACGCGAACGCCTTCACAGCCTCCTGGAAGGTATCCAATGCCAAGTCTGACGATACAGTCAGCCTATACTTAACCAAAGATCCGGTACTGCCGGCTGCTTCTGCTGACGGAGCGGTTCAGGCACCCGGAGATGCAGGCGTACTGATCGCCAAGGATCTGAAAGTAGACCAGGGCGGCAGCGTATCCGGCAGTCTCACTTCCGGCAGCGTCTTGATCGATGCTACCCAGGTATCCCTGCTTGGAGCAACGGAAGACATCCGGGGCCTGATGGCCCAGGGTGACTATTATCTGCGCGCGGAGCTGAAATCGTCCACGAGCTTCGGGACGAAGACGAGCACAAACAAGTTCACGCTGGTTGACCCTCTGGCTCCGGCGGAGGTAAGCGACGTAGCGGTCAAGCCTGCGGGCAACGGATATTTTGAGCTGTCCTTCAAACCAGAGGAGAAAAAATCGGCCCAGACCAGCTATGAGCATAGCTACAGCATAGAAGTGCTTCAGCAGGCGAACGGAAAGCTTGAGGAGTACGAGAATTTCAGCTCACTGCAGTTCACTGAGGAGGAATTACAGCCGTACTGGAATAAACAGAGCGGCAAATATGAAGGCATCCGGCTCGGCGGCTGGACACCAGCCTCTAAGTCGAGCCAGGTGGATCATTCCAGTCTAGAAGGCAAGGCGTTTGCTGGTGATTCGCTGAGTTACAAGGGGCTGAAGGTTGGGGAGAAATACGTCGTGGGCGTATCCTCGGCAGTGAAGCCAGACAAGGCTGCAGACAAAAATGAGAATTGGCATTTCGCCAAGCGGGTGGATACGGCTAGCACGCTCCTGCCGGTTCCGGCGAAGCCTACCCTGTCCATTCTGAGTACAGATTCAACCCATGTAGGAAAGGCAACCGCCGCTTATGCAGAGGTGCTGAGCAGCAGCGCTGCAAAGCAGAGTATTCGTGTTGTTTCCAATCAGCGCAATGTGGAGGTCGAGGCGATTTATGACGGCAAGTCACTGGGCCAAACAGAGCTTACGGACGGCTCGGCCGGAAGCAGCGGGACGCTGAATTTCACTACTTTTACAACAGACGGAACTTATGCGGTTGAGCTTCGCACAAGAAACAAAACAACCGGCGATTTCACAATTACAATGCTATATCTGACCGTGGACACAATAAATCCGGTTCTCTATATTGATTCTCCGCTCCCAGGGGCCAGGACTTCGGGAGGCAAGATTAAGGTATCCGGACGGACAAGTAACGATGCTGTGCTGAAAGTGAACGGTCAGCCGGTAACCGTAGGCACAAATGGTCACTTTGACGGTGAAGTCACTGCGGCCGGTACGGATCCCACGCTGAATTTGACGTTTGAGGCTGTAGACCATGTTGGCAACACCAACAGTGCCTCGGTTGTACTGACCAATGGAGGGTATCAGCTGCCGGTTGGCCTGGTGCTGCGAACAGTGGGTACCCTTGGCGTTAAGGATGAACGGCAGC
The DNA here is from genome assembly GCF_001909045.1 of Paenibacillus sp. P3E. Lineage (NCBI taxonomy): Bacteria > Bacillati > Bacillota > Bacilli > Caryophanales > Paenibacillaceae > Paenibacillus > Paenibacillus sp. P3E. Next base: position 78,069 of record NZ_LVWH01000231.1, read on the forward strand.
TGGAAGCCTTCCTGCGGATCCCCGATGGCAAGGATGCCAGCGGCAAAGCCAAGTACAAGGAAGTGCCGGTTGCCGAGAACGACTTGGCCAAGCTGACTTATTCCTTGTACACAGGAGAAGCTGCCGAGGTCTCCGAGGACGGCAAGGTCAAGGGAGTGGCTGAAGGCGCATCAATCGTGTCTGCAGAATACAAACTGTCGGAAAACGCTTCGCTTCAGGGAATGACGGTGGTGAACGTAGTTACCGACATCAAGGCGTATACCTCTGCAGTTTCCGGCAATGGGGCAGCAACGAAGATCAATGTATTGTCAGCAGGAGACCTGAACGACGCTAAGCTGGTATACAAGATATACCCTGCAGGCGACAGTGTTACAACAGCTCCGCGCTACAAGGATGATGTAAGCGGTTGGAAGGTTCTTCCGGCTGACGGTATTCTTCCGGCCGCCAGCGGCGACCGGATAGCAGTAGCTAAGCGTCCTGATGGCGGCAAGCAGGCGCTGGCGGTATCGGCGCTTATGCCGGCGGTGCTGTGGAGTGACAGCGGAAGCGGCACAGGCGGTGGCAGCACAGGTGGCGGTACGGGCGGCGGTGCCGGCGGTGCGGGTGCAGGCAGTGCAGGAACCGGCAACGATTCCGGCGTTCTTGTCGGCGGCACCGCAGTTCTGGCAGAAATGCAGAATGGCCGTCTGGCGGCCAGAATCACCGGCGCCGGAGCGGTGGGCGACGCCTCTTCCAAGATCTTGCTGATCGAAGGCAAGAATGCGGTCGTGAGCGGATATGAATTCGCCATTGACCGTAAGGTGCTGTCACAGACAGCGGGTCTGAGCCAAAGGATTCATATTGTACTGCCTTATGCGGAGCTGACCTTCCCTGCCGGTGCAGCAGCAGCAACAGGAGAGGATCTGAAAATCAGCATCGACAAGAACAGCAGTAGCCGGAAGGCAGAGCTCGCACAAATGGCCAAGACACTTGGCGCTACACTGCTGGGCGATGGAGATGGAGTTACTTTTGATGTACAGGAAGCAGGCATTTACAAGAACCGTTCAGTCACGGCGAAGGTGGCTGTGCCAGATACAATTGCCGCAAGAGATATTACTGCGGTTGTGCTGAAGGACAGCAGAGGCAGCTGGACTACGGTGCCATGGTCGCTGGATGTTGTCAGCAACAAGGCATATGTCGATCTGAATTTGACAGGCAACGGAACCCTTGGATTTATCAGCAAGAAACCGGCATTCACCGATGTGAATGATACCCATTGGGCGAAGACGACTATTCTGGAGGCGGCGGCCAAGCTGTATATGCAAGGCCGTTCCGATAAGCAGTTCGAGCCGAACAGTCGCATTACACGGGCCGAGTACCCCGCAGTGCTGCTCCGGGTTCTGGGGCTGATGAATCAGCAGGAGCAGGTGTCCTTCTCTGATGTGAAGACGGACAGCTGGTACAGCCGCACATTGTCCATTGCCGTCAAGAACGGATTAGCCACCGGCTACAAGGACGGCACATTCCGTCCGAATGAGGAAATTTCCCGTTTGTCAGCGATGGTAATGGCCGGACGGGCGGTGAAGCTGCTGGGAGTGGACAAACAGGTCACAAAAGCGGAAGCCGACGCCATCCTGGCGAAGTTCAAGGATGCTGAAGCAATTCCGGATTGGGCGAGGGATGCGGTTGTCCTGTGTGTCATGCAGAAGCTGATCTCGGGGCAGGATGGATACCTTCTCCCTGAGGGTGTACTCACCCGTGCCCAGGCTGCAGCTATTGCGATCCGCCTTGGTGATCTTGAACCAGTGGGCACTCCGTAAGTAGCGAGGAAGAGGAAATTCATTTCATAAGGTGGAAGGTGACCTATGCTATTCTCAAATAAATGGATCAAGCTGTTATGCTGCGCTTTGCTGCTGGTTCCGCTGCAGCCCGGCGCTAAACCGGCGAACGCCAGCGGCGGAAGCTGGGGGGATCATGCGGATACCAGCTGGTATTCAAGCGACTATTCTACCTATATTATTGATTCGGCGGCCAAGCTTGCGGGTGTCGCTAAGCTTGTGAACGACGGCATTACTGATTTCGGCAGCACAACGCTTCAAATTGCCGCCACGGGTCCGCTGTCGCTGGCAGAATATAACTGGATGCCGATTGGCAATGCGGAGCATCCGTTTCGCGGAACTCTCGTGGGTCAGGCCGGGCTTAGCCCGGAGCTGACCGGTATGACGGTTACTGACAGCGTATATGGGGGGCTGATCGGCCGCATGAGCGGGGCCACGGTTGGCCGGTTCTCCCTATCCGGCAGTATTGACACTATTGTATCCGGTGACGCATCTGTGGGCGGGATTGCCGGATACATGGATGAAGACAGCACCATCCTGGATGTGAACAGTGATGTATCCGTTCAGGTTAGAGGAACGGTGACAGGCAATGTGTATGCCGGCGGGATCGTTGGCAGCGGATCAGGGCTGCTGTCGGCAGTGGCAAACCATGGCCGCATTTCGCTTATCGGCGCAAATTGGGGGATGGCTGGAGGTATTGCAGGCTCCACTAATAGTGTTCTGACACTGAAGAAGAGTGACAATACCGGACCGGTGAGCGTATCCGGCAGTGTCTACATGGCAGACGCAGGCGGCATTATCGGTCTGGTGTCCGCCCCGTTGTTCATGGCAGAGGAAGATACTTTCATGAAGAACAGCGGCCAGATCACGCTCGCAGATGTCGGGAGCGGGTCTGCAGGCGGGATTATGGGCAGGGTGACAGCGGATAGCAGCGTCACCATTTCGCTTCAGACCTCGAATACCGGGGAGATTCGAGTGGATTCCGGAGCTGCGGCTGGGGCTGGCGGTACTGGTATCGCTGCGGGTGGACTGGTCGGTGCGTATGAAAACACCGGAGGGCTGAACGTTTCTATCCCATTCGTGCAGACCGCACCGGCCATAGTCAACAAGGCGGGCGGACGAGCTTATACCGGCAGTATTGTCGGCCGCGTAGCCGGTGACTTCACCTGGGGACAGAGCGTTGTCAACAGCTCGTCTCTGACTGCCGCAGGTTCGTCCGAGGTCTACACTGGCGGGATCGCCGGCAAGGTAGAGGGAACAGCCTCCTTCGTGGCATCGGCTTGGAATCAGGCCACAATCCAGGTGGCGGCTTCCGGTACTGGAGTATATACCGGTGGATTAGTTGGCTTCGCAGGCGACCAGCTGCTATTTCACAGCACTGGAGCTGAAGCATATGGTAACAGCGGCAGCATTGCTGTAACCGGAACGGCATCGGATGTGAATACCGGGGGGATTATCTCCAACCGGAACTATGGCAAGGCTGCTGCCAATGTATTGAGTAAAGGGAATATTGAGGTTTCGGGGGGAGAAAGACTCTACAGCGGCGGATACGTAGGGAAGATGACCAATGGGGAATCCGGAATAACCAGCGAATCCTACAACGGCCATATTTCCGTGTCCTCTATAGCATCCGGTACTGATAATCAGGTGTATACCGGCGGAATTGTAGGATACTACGGGCTGGGCGGCGTCATCACTGATCCTGTCTTCACTGGAAGGATTAAGGTTGCCGGGGGAGCAGGCGTTCATACCGGCGGTGTTGCCGGCTATATGACGGGAGGCGGCACCATTGCCGGTGCGGTCATCGGCGGAACGGCCGGGTCACCGGCCGTGATTCATTCCAGCGGTAACGCCGGGGGTGTTGCCGGCTACGCAAACGGTGTGATACGTTCTTCCACCGTCAAAAATACTGAGATTACTGCTTCAGGGTCCGGCGGTTCAGCAGGTGGTATCGCTGGTACAGCCAGCGGTCAAATTGCGGACGTGGCGGTAGGCGAAGCGGATGCCGACGGCAGCTACACTGTGAAGATTACCACCGCCGCCGCCGATTCGGCAGCGGGCGGCGTAGCAGGACGGGATGCCGGGACACTGGTGCTTGGAACAGCCAGAGTTAACCGTATCACTCTGTCCGCAGAAGAATTGGCGGCTCACTCCTCCCTTGGGGGGCTGGCAGGTAAACTTTCGCTAGGAACCACGGTAAGTGTGGCCGGAAAGACTTTTAATGTGCGGAGTATAAAGATGAGCTCCGCAGCGGCCGGCAGTGCCTTAGGCGGAGTTATTGGTGACAACAGCCTGGATCTTAATGCGGACATCTTGCAGAACGTGTCCGATATTTCGATTGATGCCCAGGGTGACCACTCAGATCTGGGTGGCATTGCTGGCAGAAACAGCGGCCAGCTGACTAAGCTGACTGCAATGGACGTAAGCATCAAGTCGGTTGGGGCTGCCAATCAGCTCGGCGGGATTGCAGGATGGTCCACGGGTGCGATCATCAGCCCGGTCGTTATTCCCGGGGACGGGGAGCTGCAGCTCGCCATAGAAGGTTCGGATAGCACAGTCGGCGGTGTAGCCGGAAGCCTCAGCGGAGGAGCTGCGGTCAGCGGCAACGGGGCAGACCGCAATGTGACCGGACTAAGCATCACCGCTGCAGCATCTGCCAGTAAAGCGCGGATCGGTGGTATCGCGGGTGATAGCAAGTCCTCTGCAATCAGGAATATGATTGTGGAGAGTCCGATATTGAATGTGGCCGGTGCGGACAGCATGATCGGTGGGCTGGTCGGCCGGATTACCGGTTCAGACATAGAGCAGTCGGTGGTCCGGGGGATCCTTCCCGATTATGCCATACTGAATGTGTCCGGCAGTGGCGTCCAGGCGGGCGGTGTGGCCGGACGGGCCGAAGATGCAGTGCTCACAGGAGGCGGAGCATCGGCTCCAGCCGCCGAGACTCTGCTGCTGACCGGGACGGAATCAGCGGCCGGTCTGTATGCCGGAGGTATCGTAGGCTATAACACAGACAGCGCCATCAAGCAGGTGTCTGGTTCCACGATCAAGCTTTCATTGAAAGGAACAGGGACCATCGCCGGCGGCATTACCGGCTATAACCGGGGCGTGGCCGGCTATGGTCTGCCCGCTGCTTCCAGAGTGATGGAGGACAATGTGATGAACGCTATGACCCTTGTCCTGTCCGCTTCGGCGGCTTCCTCGACTGCAGGAGGTCTGATCGGACTGAATGATGCCAGAAGTGACGAGGATTCAGGGAAGCCAGCCTCTTCATCCATAAGCTCCATTCAGCGCAGTAAAATGACCGGAAGCCTTACGGTCCATGGACCTTCTTCGGTTACCGGCGGCCTGGTTGGCGAGAACCGGAGCGTTGTTGCCAAGAACAGCATCAGCAACCTCCTTCCTGTTGTATCTGACGGGGGCAACGGAGTGGTTGGTGGTCTAGTTGGCAGAAACACGGGTACGATCTATTTCATGTCCTCCAATGCAGTTCTGTCCGCAGGAGGTAAGTCTACTGTTATCGGGGGGCTGGCGGGAGTCAACACGGGCCGGGTCGGGTCGTCCTATAACGAGACGGATCTGAAGAGCAGCCTGTCCGGCACGGCAGACAACTACGCCCTGCTGGGCGGTTTGATTGGCAGGAACAGCGGTAGTATTGATAAAAGCTTCACTATGTCCAAAGTGACGGCGAGCGGTGCCTATACGTATGTTGGCGGACTAATCGGTGAGCATTCCGGTTCCGTGATCAATTCGTACACAGGCAAGGATGTCTCTGCCAGCGGCAAAGGCTCATACAGCGGCGGCCTGATCGGACGGATGACAGAGGGCACGGTAGCCAGCAGCTACTCCGCCGGGAGGATCACCGGAGACAAAGGTGCGTATGCCGGAGGCTTTGCGGGATATTACGCCAGTACTAACAAGAAGCTCATTGACGATACGTATTACGTTAAGGATGAGAGCCTATCCATCAACAGCGGAGTCCTGGACTTTGGCGGGGGAGCTTATAATGAATTGAACAATTATGCCCGTCTGAGTCCTGTTCTGTCCTCCACACTGGCCGATAGTAAAGCATTTGCGGCCTTATCCGGCTGGACCTTCGGCAGTTCACCCTGGCGGTATGGCTCAGCCGGTGCGAAGTATACATACCCGGAGCTGAACCTGAGCGCTGATGATAGTGATGCAGGCAGCAATCCGCCTAACCTGAATTTGGACTGGTATACACAAAATCCGCAAGCGCTGCGCTTTACCATCAAAACAGAGGATGAGCTGGCAGGACTGGCAGCAATTGTAAACGGTATAGCGGCAGAGGTCGAACCGTTCAATTTCATCGGAAGAACGGTCGATGTGGCGGGGCCGATCAGTATCAGAGCTTCGAGCTGGACTCCTATTGGGAAGGATAACAGCCATTCTTTTGAAGGCACGTTTAACGGCAATCATCACTTAATCGGAGATTTCAGAGTAATTGAAGGGGAATATGCAGGTTTATTCGGAGTGATCGGAAGCAGTGCGGTTGTCCGCCAAGTTTCTGTAGCACCTCTTTCCTTAACCGGCAGCAGCTACGCCGGAGCCCTGGCGGGATTGAACCTGGGTAAGGTTGAGCAGGTGGAGGGAAGCTTGTCAGGTGGAGCCAAAGTGGCCGGAGGGACAGCAGCCGGAGGTCTGATTGGCCAGAATAATGGCGAGGTCACCGCCTTGGCGATGACTCTCGGTGAAGGAAGCAAGGTGTCCAGTACGGACGACGGGGCTTCCGTGGGCGGCCTAATCGGCAACAGCCGCTCGGGCCTCAACCAAGGCAGCCTGAGCTCGAGAGCCGGAAGAATTGAAGCGACAGGCCGTAATGCCGCAGCAGGCGGCGCGGCTGGAAGAGTGGACGGCGAACTTACCGCCATCTCCGTTACCTTGCAGGATGGAGGGGCAATTGTCGCGGAAAGTCAGGATAGTGTAGCTGGTGGTGTGGCTGGTGTGGCAGAATCCGGAACATCCGACGGCCTGACTGTCAGTTTGACTGGCGGAGGCGTACAGGCCCTTGCCCCGGGTTCCATAGCCGGTGGGATATTTGGCCATTCGGCAGCAGGCCAGGTGATCCGCCATGCCAAGGTACAGGGAGATCACTCTCCCGGGGCTGCTGTCTCAGCCAGTGTGGCAGCCGGAGGCATTGCCGGCGATAAAGCAGGTGCTGGCAGCAATACGTTTGATATCGAGTCGGTTCAGGTTCGGGACATAACGGTAGTTTCTGCGGGAGAAGGCGGAATTGTGGGCGGGATCGCCGGCAAGCTTGCGGATGCCGCATTGAAGGATAATGTATTTAGCGGAGCCCTCAGGGCAACGGGCAACAGTGCTATAGCCGGCGGGATCGTCGGGCAGGCCAAGGACTCCATCCTGTACAAGCTGGAATCTTCACCGCAGATTACAGTGAACGCGTCCTCGGGTGTAGTTGCAGCCGGCGGCATTGCCGGAATTCTGGAATCCTCGAAGAGAGACACTCCGCTGGACTTTGGGCTGCTGGTCTCATTATATCCGGGGGTATATGAAGCGGAGCTTCCTGCGGGTTTGATCTCTATCAACACGTCCGGTCAGGCAGCAGAGCTGTATGCCGGCGGTATTGCCGGGAAGCTGGACTCCGTCTCCCTGTACAATTCCTCCTCCTCGGTCTCCCTAGACCTGAGCGGAGGGAAGACAGCGACAGCCGGCGGCGCGGTCGGCTATGCCAAAGACACCCGGATGGCTGGAATTGATAGCACAAGTCCGATTCAGGCTGGCAGCAGCACGAATTACAATGTGGGCGGTCTGGCGGGGAAGGTGTCCGGAGGCAGCATCGCCTACTCCAAGGCTCAAGCAGCCGATAACATGCCGATTGTTGTTGGAGATAGCATCGCGGCAGGCAGAACAGAAGCCTATGCGCATATCGGCGGGTTCGTGGGCCAGGCGGACGGTGCAGATATCCTTTCCTCCTCGGCTACCCAAGGAATCTTGATGAACAGCACCTATCCGTATTCCACAGTCTATGCGGGCGGATTCGCCGGTCTCTTGGGAGAAGACAAGAGCGGCGTCATTTCCGTAGCATCTGCTACGGGTGAGATTACGGTTCGCGGGGCGGCCGGGGTCTATGCAGGTGGCTTTGCCGGTACTGTCAATCAGTACCGTATTGAGCAGGCCTACGCCTCAGGGAATGTATCGAGCACAGCCTTTGATGCCAGAGGCGGCGGGTTCGCCGGAGTTATTAACCACGGAAGTACCATTGAAGATGCCTATGCGGCTCAGGTACAGGTCAGCGTTGCCGGAAGCAACGGGGCAACCCGTTCGTATGCAGGTGGCTTTGCCGGTTACAATGATGGCAGCCTTTCACGGGTTTATGAGGGCGTATCTGAGGTTTCAGCCGTGGCGGGCGGCTCTAATTCCTATATGGGTGCTTTTATCGGCTATAACTTCCGGAATGGTCTGATCGAGGACTCTTATTATGAGGGAAGTCTGGCTCCGATCAAACATGATACAAGCAGCGGTGTGCAGAGTGGGAATCTGCAGTTGTTGTCCTTGGACGGTTACAGCCAGCCGGAGGGCTGGAATTTCTCGGGAATTACCCCGGTATGGGGCTTTTCCGATGCTAAGCAGTCTTATGCTCCTATACTTGTGGGGCTATCCAGCTGGCGGTTCTCACCTGATCTGAATGTGATTACGGGTGCAAGCAAGAATCAGACTTCATATTCGGCAGGCACCGCCGAAGAACTGGCGGCACTTTCGCTTTTGTATGATGATGGCGCTTCTGTCTATGCTTTGTATGATCCGGCAGCCGCTGCACCGCTCTCAATCAAGAGTATCACACTGACTGGAGATATTTCCCTGTCCGGCAAGCTGTGGCTCCCGGTGGCGGACTTTAGAGGTGTGCTGGACGGCAAACTTCATACCATTTCAGGCTTGAATAATCATTCAGGTGATTTTAACCACTATAGCTTGATTGCCGATAATTTCGGCGTCATTGCTAATGTGAAGCTGCAGGATGCGGTTGTAAGCGTAGGACCTTACACCGGCGTGGTTGCCGCAGTAAATCATCCGGACGGGATGATCAAGAATGTGACTGTAAGTGGCGGCAGGGTGTCGGGCACGTCAGCTGGAGGAGTTGCCGGTGACAATCAGGGGATGCTAAGCGGCATTATTGCTGAGAATCTCACGGTTGCGGGCGAAGAGTATGCCGGCGGGGCAACAGGGCTCAATACTGGACAATTGGAAGGTATCTCTGTAAAAGGCCTGACCATCAGTTCTCCAGCTGTGGCGGGCGGCATCACCGGTCTCAATGAGGGAAGCATAGAGGCCTCGTATTCTAGAGCCACTATCAAGGCTTTCGGCCAAGACGGAAGCAGTACAGCCGGCGGGATTGCCGGACAGAACGGAGATGACGGCCGGATTCATGGGAGCTTCTCGTTCTCTGACATCGTTGTGAGTGCCAAGGACTCAAGCGCAGGAGGCATCGCCGGAGCAAGCAGAGGGACGATTGCCGACAGCTACAATACTGGAACGGTGGAATCAAAAGGTCAGGCCACTGCCCGCGCGGGCGGCATCGCCGGGGAGGCATCAGCGGGAATGATCTCCACCGCTGTGAATGGAGGGCAGATCGCTTCCAGCATCAACGGCAAACTGGTCAAGGGCGGAACGTTTGCCGGTGGCATTGCCGGACAGGCTGCAAAGACAGTAGTTCTCAGCCACAACTTCTATGATGCACAGATGCTCCAGTATCCGGTAGCTTATTACACCGCAGAGGGAAGTAAGACCAGCGGTGTTGTGGGGCAAGCGGAAGGAATAAGCACCGTACGGCTGACTGGCGGTATGCTGCCTGACGGATTGGAACCTTCCATCTGGAAGACGGTCCAGGGCTTCTATCCACAGTTGGCGTCGTTCTCGGGTGGAGTGGACAGCGATTTGTCCACTGTGGCGGTTGTATTAAAGGAAGGAGATACTGCATATAAGGTAAGGGGGAAATATACGACCACTCCTGACGCAACGATCCACTGGACGGCTCAGGATGAATCCGGATCGGGTCCGATTTATCTGACCGCATCTAAGAGTGGGATCAGCAGGCTGATCGTCGTTAACAAAACGCCGCTGGCCTACGGCGAAACAGCTGTTGCACCAACAAGCTCCACGGCTCTTCAGTTCAAGGACAAGACCGAGGTGATCCTGACAACGGCTGAGGCGGAAGGCCGGGTTCATTATACAATGGATGGTTCAGCACCTTCCGAATTTTCACCGGTGTATGCGAAGCCCATCCCGTTAAGTGCTTCTGCCGTAGTCAAGGCAATAACGGTAGTAGAAGGCAAGAATGACAGTGCACTGCTCATTGCAGAATTCAAGAAGATTACGGACGTGGACAATGGCAGTGGCAACGGTGACGGCGGTGGGGGCAACTCCGGGAATGGCGGCGGCAGTTCCGGCGGTGGCACTGGTGGTGCAAGCTCCGGAAGCGGGAGCAGCAGCACGTTGCCGGTGGACAGCGGCAACGGGTTCGACATCCTGGTGAACGGCAAGGCCGCGTCAGTGGCTGAGGCCAAGAGCACAACCGCAAACGGTAGAACCACAACCACTATTACTGTCGATGAGGCGGCTCTGATCAAATTGCTGCAGGGTGCAGCCGGTCCGGCCGACGTATCCATTATCTTCAGCGGGAAGACCGATGTGAACCGGGCGGAGCTGAGCGTAAAGCTGGTCAAGCTGATGGCGGAGCACCAGGCGGTGATCCGGCTGGATACCGGGACGGTTGCCTTCCGTATTCCCACCGCGCTTCTAGCTGTTTCGGCAGCGGATCAAGAGGTAGTGAGTCTTGAGTTTTCAGCGCCGGATGAGCAGGAGACCAAGCGGTTGGAGCAAGCCGCAGCAGCCGGTTCATATACCTTCCTTGCAAAGCCGATTAATTTCCGGGCTATGTATGGAAGAGGAGATCAGATGAAGGAGATCGGAATGTTCGACGCTTTTGTGGAGCGGACGATGGCTTTGCCTAAGACAGCGGCTGCCTCGAACGCCATTGGAGTGAGCATCGCGTCAGACGGAAGCGTCAGTCCGCAGCCTATCCGGATTACAGAAGGTGACCAGAGTCTGACCGCTGTGATCAAAAGCTTATCTGCAAGTGGTCTGTATGCTGTGATTTCTGCTAAGGCCGAGACTTCTTTCCGTGATGTTCAGTCACATTGGGCACGGGAAGCTATTACTAACCTGACCCGCCGGTTGATTGTGGGAGGTACAGGGAGCGGAAGCTTTGAACCGGAGCGCAGTATAACCCGGGCAGAATTTTCGGCCATCCTCGTGAAAGCACTGGGTCTCGGCGGGTATGCGGCTGCAGACAGCAGTACATTCAGTGATGTGAACGCGGGAGCCTGGTATGCTTCTTATGTAAAGACTGCTGCTGAGTATGGTCTCGTATCCGGTTATCCGGACGGCAGCTTTGGGGCACAGGAACCCATCAGCCGCCAGCAGATGATGACGGTCCTCTCCAGAGCCATGAAGCTCACGGGCTTGCAGACCGAGGTCAGTCAGGCACGCAAGGAAGAGCTGCTGAAGCCCTTTGCCGATGCCGGCAGTGTTGCTGGTTATGCCAAGAGCGGTTTTGCCGCAGGTATCGTAGCAGGACTGGTATCTGGAAGAAGCAGCACAAAGCTGGCTCCCTCCGATCTGACTACCAGAGCTGAAGCAGTAACTGTTATAGAGAAGCTGCTTAAGCTGGCTGGCCTTATCTGATGAACGGTAATACGCATGCGGCAGAGGTTTGCTCAGAATAAAAGCCTGGTTATACCAATGAAGACCAGTGAGTCTTACGTTAATGGAGGCTCACTGTCTTTTACAGCTTTGGATTACAGGAAATCTTTAGCAAAGGTTATTTCTTCTATTTACATATCGTTTATTTCGTACCTTGAGTGAATGAGACAAGGACAGAAATTGAGGGATTATGAGATGATGTTATACATTGCTCAGCGTTTTGAGAAGAAGCCAGAAGAGATGGACGCGATGAAAGAGAAAAGGCAGCCCGTGGTATCAAGAATTTCAGCGAATACAGATCAGGTCCTCCGGCTGCACCTTGAGATGGATTTCAGAAGGCTTGAAAGAATGTATTTCAAACAAGAACAAATCCAGGAACTGAAGAGGCATGCCAACAGTTCCCAGAAGCTAATCTCACTGCAGCAATTGGAGCGGCTGGAGACTACTACAAACAGCTGTATATCATCCATGCTCAAGCGGTTGTTTGAAGCAGGGTACGGGCAGGAACTCAAACGGCGGGGACTTGTACAGGAATACCAGACCACCGTTTCGGTCATTTTACATTCTAGTGTGTGATTGAATCGACACCGATGAAGCTATATCTGAAGGGATACGTAGCTTGCAGCAGGGAAACCCATACAGTACACTTTCTTTATCCGGTACGATCTAGGATCACTTGAGATGAGTATTCTGTGAAAAAGGAAGTGTTAAGGAATGAATGCAGAGATGGTTATGAAGGAGCTTGAAGCACTCGGCAAGGAACGGACCAAGAAAATATACAGCTCAAATGGAGCGCAGGAACCGCTTTTTGGCGTGGCTACCGGCGCGATAAAGCCTATTTTCAAGAAAACCAAAATCAATCAGCCTCTGGCTGAGCAGCTTTATGCCACAGGAAATTACGATGCGATGTATTTTGCGGGCATCATTGCCGACCCCAATGCCATGACGGAAGCCGACTATGAACGGTGGATGGATGCGGCTTATTTTTATATGTTGTCTGATTATGTAGTTGCAGTAACCTTGGCAGAAGCGGATATTGCTCAAGAAGTTGCCGATAAATGGATCGCGAGCGGGGAAGAGCTTAGAATGTCAGCGGGCTGGAGTTGTTATTGCTGGCTACTCGGCAACCGGCCGGACGAAGAATTTGCCGACAGCAAAATTGCCGGTATGCTTGAGCTCGTGAAAAATACGATTCATGATTCTCCGGAACGCACCAAATACGCGATGAACAACTTTTTATACACAGTGGCGGTATCCTATTCCCCTCTCCATGATAAGGCATTCGAGACCGCAAAGACTGTAGGCCAGGTAGAAGTCAATAAGGATAAGGCAAACAGCAAGTTTCTTCACGCTTACGAAAATATTCAAAAGGCAGTCGAAAAAGGTAGGGTTGGTTTTAAACGCAAACATGTAAGATGTTGACGGTGATTAGAGTTAATAACTCCGTCAGGGTCTTTCGCTTATTTTACGTTTATCGTAGCTTGACTGGTAACCTGCAGCAACGCTATGAATGATATCGCTAACTTAACGAAGCCTGACTCACTAACTGGTGAATGTCAGGCTTTTTAATAAGTAACAGCTTGCGAATTGCCTTCCAAAATAATCAGTAGAACCGAATCCGACGCCTAATGAAATCGTAATGGCTTTATGCATGTATGAGGAAGCCACTCGAATTAGGCTCATGCGCTCTTCTTGCGTATGCTAGTAAGTTCAAAAGCCTCTTTAGGAATTCCCATTTCATGAGCCTTCTTCTTTTTAATTACCATGGCCTGTTGTAAGCTTGTGGCTTGAAATTCAATTGTGGTGCCAAGCGGCTCCTCAAATGCATAGTAACTTTTTTTATTGGACATTACTTGTGCCTCCTCATCGTATTCTCGAATAATTTTGCCAAAGGGCATAAGTATATTATCTTGGCTGTTTCCCAGATAGGGCATATCACTTGAATAGTGTGCGTCTCATCTCAAAGAACTATGCACGAAAGACATCCAGGCTTTGATTCAATTCAATTGAATTGTATTGATTCCATTAAGTCTACTATCACGATCGATATATGTAATAGCTGATGACGTACCATCTTTATTCAGAGCTGAGTTTTTCCGTAGTTCATGACTGATGTCTTGTTGGTATTACCAAGGCAATCAGCAGTACAAAACCGAGAGTCTTTTCTTATAGTACCGCGATCCGGAAGTCGCCAAGATGATGGGCAATTGGAGAGTCGAGCTGTAAACCTTGACCGAGCCGCAAGGCCATTAGCGTTTATCCTCATCTATTAACAAAGGACAGGGCAAGTGCTCCCTGTCCTTTGTCAGTTCATAAGGGTGCTTGCGGAATCTGAGTTTCACCCTTTAAAGATACGGGTATATAACCTATGTTTTTGAAATATAACACGAGAAGAGATTCCAGAAGTTGGAAGGTGAGGAGAGCCATGAATTTTCCAGTCAACATCCTGCTCGTAGACGGTCACCCGGAAAACCTGATTGCCATTGAGGCAATTCTTAGCGGAGAACCCTATCGTTTGGTTCGCGCATATTCCGGGATGGAAGCTTTGCGGTGTTTATTGGAAGAGGAATTTGCTGTTATTGTCATGGATGTGCACATGCCGGAAATGGACGGGTTTGAGACCGCCAGTATCATCCGTACCCGGGAGAAAAACAAATACGTGCCAATCATTTTTATGACGGTCACCAGTAATACAATGGAGCATATCGTCCCCAGCTATTCCGTCGGTGCAGTGGATTATATGACGAAACCCGTTATTCCGCAAATTTTCAAATCCAAAATTGAGGGTTACGTCAGCATGTATGAAGCTAACAAAGCCCTTCAGATACAAAGTGAAATGTTGCAGAAACAAACGAGGCAGATGAAAAAAACCAATCAGGCGCTCAGTAAGGCAAAGGAAGCTGCGGAAATCGCCTCCCGTGTGAAATCGGAATTTCTGGCCATGATGAGCCATGAAATCCGGACTCCACTGAATGGAATCATTGGCATGTCGGATCTGCTTCAGGCCTGCGATTTGCCGGAAGAATACGCTGAGATGGCAGGGATTATCCACAAAAGTGGCAATGCACTGCTCTCTGTCATTAACCATATCCTTGATTTTTCCAAAATCGAATCCGGAAAGATAGAGTTGGAGGAGGCACCCTTTTCCCTTCAGCACTGCCTGAATGAAACCATTGATTTGTTCACGGCTCAAACCAGAGAACGGAATCTGGAAATGATGTTAATGGTTGATCCATTAGTGCCATCTAACATAAAAGGGGATATGAACCGCCTGCGTCAGGTGCTGAATAATCTTGTAGGCAATGCAGTAAAGTTTACACCTGAAGGCAGTGTATACATAATGGTTAACAAGCTGGCGGAGACGGAAAGTTCGCTTACGCTTGAATTTATGATTAAAGATACCGGAATCGGTATCCCTCCGGACAAAATAAACGAACTGTTTCAGCCATTCTCCCAGCTCGATGCCTCAACCACACGGAAGTTCGGAGGCACGGGGCTTGGGTTATCGATCAGCAAATCGCTGGTCGAACTAATGGGCGGTACGATTTGGGTTGAACCGTCGAATGGACCTGGAGCAACGTTCATTTTTACGATTGAAGTCAAACCGCACTATTCAAAAATATATGATGCAAAAGGGGCAGGCTACCGTGAAGGATCAAAACCAAATGAACGAAAAAAACGATGATCAAATTGACGCCGGTGAACTGCTCAACGCCTTAATGGCAATGAAAAAAGGCAACTTCACCTATAGAATGCCCTATGACCGCACAGGTATAGCCGGTAAGGTAGCGGATACGTTTAATGAGATCATGGATATTCAGGAAGGACTAGTCTATGAAGTTCAGACCGTAGCCAAGGTTGTTGGTAAAGAAGGCAATCTGTCGAGAAGATTTGTGCAGAAAAATCTGGGGGGTTCATGGGAAACGATCACCAATTCGCTCAATGGGCTAGTCATTGATTTGATTCAACCGACGAGCGAGATGGTTCGGGTGATTAACGCCGTTGCCAAAGGCGATCTGTCCCAGAAAGTGGAACTGGAAATCGAAGGAAGACCGCTCACCGGGGAATTCCAGAGAACGGCAAGCAACATTAATATGATGGTGAATCAGCTCAGCACCTTTGCCTCTGAGGTTACTCGTGTGGCGCGTGAGGTCGGTACGGAAGGGATTTTAGGCGGACAGGCAGACGTTAAAGGTGTTTCGGGGACCTGGAAAGATCTTACGGATAGCGTGAATTACATGGCTACGAACCTCACCGATCAAGTGCGTAATATCGCGGCAGTAACAACGGCCGTAGCCAATGGGGATCTGTCGAAGCAAATCACAGTAAATGCACGGGGAGAAATCCTCGAACTGAAAAATACGATCAACACCATGGTGGACCAGCTCTCCATGTTCTCTTCAGAGGTTACCCGTGTGGCGCGTGAAGTCGGCACGGAGGGTAAGCTCGGCGGGCAGGCTGACGTTAAAGACGTATCCGGGACTTGGCGGGATTTGACCGAAAGCGTAAACTACATGGCGTCCAACCTGACCAACCAGGTGCGTAACATCGCGGTGGTTACAACAGCGGTTGCAAATGGCGACCTGTCGAAGAAGATAACTGCAGATGTGCAAGGCGAAATTCTGGAGCTCAAGAACACCATCAATACCATGGTGGATCAGTTGTCGACCTTCGCTTCCGAGGTAACCCGGATGGCGCGCGAGGTCGGTACGGAAGGGATACTCGGCGGGCAGGCGGATGTTAAGGGCGTATCCGGGACCTGGCGGGATTTGACCGAAAGCGTAAACTACATGGCGTCTAACCTGACCAACCAGGTGCGTAACATCGCTGAAGTGACAACCGCAGTGGCTAAGGGCGACTTATCGAAGACGATCACCGTGGATGCGAAGGGCGAGATCCTCCAATTGAAAAGCACCATTAACATCATGGTGGATCAGCTTAGCAACTTCGCCTCTGAGGTAACACGGGTGGCGCGCGAGGTTTCTACAGAAGGAATTCTGGGAGGCCAAGCGGATGTTAAAGGAGTATCCGGCACCTGGAAGGATTTAACGGATAGCGTTAACTTTATGGCCGGTACACTGACCGATCAGGTGCGTAATATCGCCGAAGTGACCACTGCGGTTGCGAAAGGTGACCTGTCCAAGCAGATCACGGTGAATGCGACGGGCGAAATTCTGGAGCTTAAAAACACCATTAACACCATGGTGGAGCAGCTCTCTACCTTTGCTTCCGAGGTTACGCGGGTGGCACGGGAGGTAGGAACCGAGGGGATGCTGGGCGGACAGGCCCAAGTGAAAGGTGTTGCCGGAACCTGGCGCGATTTGACCGAAAGCGTAAACTATATGGCTTCGAACTTGACCAACCAAGTGCGCAACATCGCCGTCGTGACGACGGCAGTAGCGAACGGCGATCTGTCCAAGAAAATCACAGCAGATGTGCAAGGAGAAATCCTGGAACTGAAGAATACGATCAACACGATGGTGGACCAGCTCTCGATGTTCTCCTCCGAAGTTACGCGGGTGGCCCGAGAGGTGGGTACGGATGGGAAACTGGGCGGACAAGCTCAGGTTAAGGGGGTCGGCGGGACCTGGAAAGACTTGACCGAAGGCGTTAATAACATGGCCCGGAATCTGACCGACCAGGTGCGGAATATCGCGGACGTCACGACGGCTGTCGCTAAGGGCGACCTATCCAAAAAAATCACCGTCGACGTAAAAGGAGAAATCCTGGAACTGAAGAATACGATCAACACGATGGTGGATCAGCTCTCGACCTTCGCCTCCGAGGTTACGCGTGTAGCCCGCGAGGTTGGCACGGATGGTAAACTTGGCGCGCAAGCAGAAGTAAAGGATGTCTCCGGTACGTGGAAAGATCTGACCGATACCGTTAACTACATGGCCAGCAATCTGACTATTCAGATGCGTAACATTGCTGGTGTTACAACGGCGGTAGCGAACGGAGACCTGTCCAAGAAAATTACTGTAGACGTAAAAGGCGAACTATTGGAACTAAAAAACACGATCAACACGATGGTGGATCAACTGAATTCATTCGCCTCCGAGGTTACACGGGTGGCCCGTGAGGTTGGTACGGACGGAAAGCTGGGCGGACAGGCCCAGGTTCGCGGCGTCGGCGGGATCTGGAAAGACCTCACCGATAACGTTAACATTATGGCGACCAACCTGACGGATCAGGTACGAGGAATCGCCAAGGTCGTGACTGCGGTTGCGAACGGCAACCTGAAACAAAAACTGACCGTGGAAGCCAAAGGCGAAATCGCCGAACTGACGGATACAATCAACAATATGATCGATACACTGGCGACCTTCGCCGACCAGGTGACCACCGTGGCCAGGGAGGTGGGCGCCGAAGGGAAACTGGGCGGACAAGCAAGTGTGCCTGGAGCAGCCGGTACTTGGCGTGACCTGACCGACAACGTTAACTACATGGCGAGTACGCTTACCACTCAGGTGCGTGCCATCACTAACGTCGCAACAGCGGTAACGAATGGCGATCTGTCACGTGCTATTGACGTATCTGCATCCGGAGAAGTCGCAACGCTCAAAGACAATATAAACGAAATGATCCGGAACCTGAAGGAAACAACCCGAATCAACACAGAGCAGGACTGGCTCAAGACCAATCTCGCCAAATTTTCACGGCTGCTTCAAGGACAAAGAGATTTGTATGCGGTCAGCCGCATGATCCTGTCCGAGCTGGCTCCGCTCGTGTCCATGCAGCATGGTGTTTTCTATATCAATGAACCCGTCGATGGTGAACCGGTCCTGAAGCTGTTTGCCAGCTATGCTTACCAGAGCCGCAAACATCTAGCGAACGAATTCCGCGCCGGGCAAGGGTTGGTAGGCCAGTGCCTAATCGAGAAGCAACGGATCCTGCTTACCAATGTGCCGGGTGACTATGTTGTGATATCGTCCGCTTTGGGAGAAGCGACGCCTCTCAACATCATTTTGCTGCCAATCATTTTTGAAGATCAAGTACTTGCGATTCTGGAACTCGCAACCTTTCGTCCTTACAGCGATATCGACATTGCATTCCTGGATCAGCTTACGGAATCCATCGGAATTGTGATTAACACCATGCAGGCGAACCAGCGTACGGAGGAGCTGCTGATCCAGTCGCAGTCCCTCACCGAAGAACTCCAAAAGCAGCAGATGGAGCTGCGGAATACCAATGACGAACTGGAGGATAAAGCAAAGCTGCTCGTGCTGCAGAAAGCGGAAGTGGAGAGTAAAAATCATGAGGTTGAAGTAGCCAAACGTTACCTGGAGGAGAAAGCGGAACAGCTTGCGCTCACGTCCAAGTACAAATCCGAATTTCTGGCTAACATGTCGCATGAACTTCGTACCCCTCTGAATTCCTTGCTGCTGCTCGCTGAACAGCTTGCCGAGAACCCGGATGACAATCTTCATGAGATTCAGGTGAAGTTCGCGAAGACCATTCAGGACTCCGGACTCGAATTGCTTAACCTTATTAATGATATTCTTGACCTGTCCAAAATCGAATCCGGTACCATAACGCCAGATTACAGTGAAGTATCTTTGGCGGAACTGACAGACGGGCTGGACCGAACCTTCCGTCATATGGTGGATGCCAAGAAGCTCGACTACCGGATCAAGGTTGATCCCGGGGTGCCGGCTAGTGTAATGACAGACTTTAAACGGCTTCAGCAAATTTTGAAAAACTTGCTCTCAAATGCCTTTAAGTTCACGGAACAAGGGCAGATCATGCTTCAGATCCGGAAAGCGGGCGAGGGCTGGCACCCGGATAATGAATCGCTGAACCGTGCCAAAACGGTCATTTGCTTTTCCGTAAGCGACACAGGGATCGGTATCCCCCATGAAAAACAGCAGATCATTTTCGAAGCTTTCCAGCAGGCCGACGGCAGTACGAATCGGGAATACGGCGGAACAGGCTTGGGCCTTGCGATATCACGTGAGATTTCCGAAATGCTAGGCGGTGAAATCACCCTGTACAGTGAAGTGGGCAAGGGGAGCGTATTTAATCTGTACCTTCCAACGGAAGCGGAATTCACAGAACTGGAGCCGAAAAAGACACATGTTCCGGAGGTGATCGATATCACCCCGCCGAAACGCAGAAGCAGTCTGGTTAAAGCAGAGGAAGACGCTTTGATGGATGACAGGGATCATATTGAGCCGGGAGACCGTGTATTCCTGATTATCGAGGATGACCAGAAATTCAATGAAATCATTCTCGATCTTCTCCGCAAAAGAGGCATCAAAGCTGTCATTTCAGCCAGCGGCTATGATGCCCTCGAACTCGTTCATAAGTATCTTCCGATTGCGATTACGCTGGACTTGCACCTTGGCGGGGATTCCAACGGTTGGCTCGTATTGGAGCAGTTGAAGAGCGATATCGATGTGCGGCATATTCCGATTTGCGTCATGACCGTCGATGAAGATGAGTTGCTCCTGCTGCAAAAGGGGGTTCACGATTACTTCCGGAAACCGGTGACGAACGAGGAACTCGAGAATGCCCTTGATCGTTTGAACCAATTTGCGGACCATAAGGGCCGCAACCTGCTGGTGGCCATCCATGATGAGCAAGAGCGTAAGCAAATTGTCGAACTGCTAAGCAGTCAGAATCTCAAGCTCACGGCAGTGGATACGGGGCGCAAAGCTTTGAACCAGATCAACACCAAAGATTACGACTGTGTAGTGCTGGACAATAACTTGCCGGATATGAATCTCATCCGCCTAGTCCGTGACATGTACAAGAACGCCAAAAACAAAAGGGTTCCCGTCGTAGCCCGCCTGAGCAAGAAGTTGACGTCAGAGGAGGAGAAGGAGTGGGATGAGCTCTTTAAAATGGCGGTTATCAAAGAGGTGAAGTCGAATATCCAGTTGATTGACGAAACGACGCTCTTTTTGCACCTCAAAGCGGAGGAACTGCCGTCCGGTTTAAGGGACAAGCTGGTTAAACGATATAATTCCGATGAAATGATTGAGTATAAGAAAGTGCTTGTTGTGGATGATGACATCCGAAACATTTTTGCACTTACCTCCATCTTGGAACGCCATCATATGAAAGTCATTCCTGCAGAGAACGGCCAGGATGCTATCCATCTCCTGGAACAGACACCTGACATCGATATCGTGCTAATGGATATTATGATGCCGGGAATGGACGGTTACGAAACGACCCGCGCGATCCGGCAGAACGTGAAATTCAAGCACCTTCCTATTCTTGCACTTACGGCGAAAGCCATGAAGGGAGACCGGGAGCTGTGCCTTGAAGCAGGCTGCTCGGATTATATCACCAAACCGGTCAACAGCGCGCAGTTGTTATCTATGATGCGTACATGGTTAGACAAGTGACCCCTTCTAAGTTCTAGATTCAAGTGGAAACAGCTTCGCAGGAGATATGTAAGCTGTTTGGGTGGAAGCTCCGCGAACGGACCGTGGTCCAATCTCTGATGTCCCCAGATTTTATTTATTCTCCTTAGCGTTGAAAATCCGGGGACAAAGGCGACCGCTGCCGCTTTTACGCAGGTCGTTCCGTCCTCTCGCTGGAGGAGGATATTCAGAACATCACCTCGTTCGTATCGTCAATGCCTACAATCTATTGAAGCGAGCAGCCATGAACCAAAGACATAGAGCAGCGTCCTCCGATGACGAGGAGCGCTGCTCTATTGAATTTTATGCTTATAAAATTGAAGGTGGCCTGTCTCTGCTCGCAGAAAATCCACTTTTGAGCCCCCCATTTTCCATCTTCCTTGCTCAGCAATAGATTTCGTTGCTCGCAGGGATGCACGTAAATCCAGCCTGAAGGTAAGCTTAAGTAGGAGGCAAGGAAGAATGGAGGTAAGGGATGTGGAAGGGAATTCATTCAAACCGGAGCAAACCTGGTCACCGGCTGCGCTGGGCGGGGGCGGCTATATTACAGGGCTGATTCAGCATCCCGCAAAAAGCGGTGTGTTGTACGCCCGCTGCGATGTGGCGGGAGTCTTCGCCAGCATTGACGGCGGCTTCCGCTGGGAAGCCCGGAATGCCGGACTCACTAAGGCGTATCACCACCAGGTGCAGAGCTTTGCCATTAGTCCGCATCACCCGGAGGTGCTGTTCCGCTGCTCGGGGGAAGTGCGAAGCCGCAAATTTCACGGCTCGGTTCACAAATCAGACGATGACGGACACACCTGGAGAGAGGTTTGTACAGGCATGGGTTTTTACGGCAATGGGCCGACCCGGATGTACGGTGAAATTATCGCGGTAGATCCTCATCACCCGGGAATTGTAGCTGCCGGGGGCTACACGGGCGGTTTATGGATCAGCAGGGATGAAGGGGAGTCCTGGAAGCAGTCTTCGCTGCCGGAGGAGCGGTTTGGCTGCGTCGCCTTCCATCCCGGTATACCGGGATTACTGTATGCTGGAACCATAAGCGATGAAGATCTCAATATGGATTATGTCGAGACAGACGGCGGCGGGGTGTTGGGACTGCTTCAGGACCCGCCCCGTGGCAAGGCTGGCAGGCTGTATGCCAGCACCGACCTCGGTGAATCCTGGGTGCTGCTGCATGAAGGCCCAAGCTTTGCCGAGCTTGCCTGCGATATCCGGGATCCGCAGCACCTGCGTGCTGCCTGCATCTGGAATGGCATCCTCCACAGTCAGAATGGCGGGCAGACCTGGCAGCCGGACATGACAGGGCTGCTCCAGGATGGGCATAGATACGGTACAGTTGTACAGGATATCCATCACCCGCAGCTGTGGTATACAGCCCCGGATGCCCGGCCTCACATGCAGACCGTTCCGCCGATTCCACTGTATGTATCCGGTCTAGACAGCGGCGTCACTGAACCATGGAAGCTCCTCCGGCAGCATAAGGATGAGAATTTGAGCGGATTTCCAGCCTATATGGATCACTTCGGCAGTGGTTCACGTGCGGAGGCTACGGGATGGGCCATATCCAAAATTCTCGTTGACCGCTTTATTGAAGAACGCCTCTATCTGACGAATTGGTACGGAGTTGCAGTTAGTACAGATAGAGGAAGGACATGGCGCGCTGCACAGTTTCAGGGGCTGGAAACGACCTGCATGGAAGCCGTCACCTCCGCCTGGGAGCAGCCGGGCAAGTTCTGTGTTACGATGGCTGACCACCCTCCGAAGGTTACTGAGGATGGCGGCAAAAGCTTTTGGAATCTTCCGGGTCTACCCGGTTATTCAGGAAGTACTGCAGCTGTAATACCGCGAACATCCCGTCAGAGTTATCTCTACGGACTAGTTGGTCAGGGGCGGACTGCATGTATTGCGCTCAGCCGTGACAACGGAGAGACTGCTTCAGCTGTACTTACATTGGGTCCGGGTCTGTTTGTGCAGGCTTTGCAGGAGGACGGAGTGAATGCAGACACCTTTTATGCGTATATGGATGGAGCAATTGCATCGGGGGCTGGAATCTACCGCTCTACGGATAGTGGAATGACCTGGGAGCAAACTGCTTTTCGCCCTCCTGCATACATGACGGAAATACCGCATATGAAGAACTGGATTGAAGCCGATTTGTTGTCTGTAGTTGTCTATCAGGTCAAGAATGCCTGCGGGACCAATCAGCTGCTGGCGGCAAACCCCTTACAAGAAGGCCGGGTACTGGTGGGTGAATGGACCGAAGGGATCTGGGAATCACGCGATAGCGGTGACAACTGGGTATCCATTGGAGCAGGTCTGCCTTTTAAGCGAAGAGGTCCGGGCTCTGTATTGAACGCTGTAGCTTATTCTCCAAGTTACCCGGATACGATATATGCCGGCTTCATTACAGAAGGCTTATGGCGCAGCACGAATGGAGGCCAGTGCTGGAGCAAGCTATATCCTGCTGAAGTGGATGGGGTCTTGAATGTATCCGCTCTGACTCTAGGAATTGGTGACCATGAAGAGGATCTGATAATCGTTGCCTGTGAACCGATGGTTATGAATGGTACAGACTCTCAAGTGTTGTGCAGCAGGGATGGCGGTGAGAGCTGGGAGGCTTGGAATCAGACAGAGCTGGGGGCGGTTCGCTGGAAAGGAATTGCCCTTGATCGTGTAGGAAAACAGGTGCTCGGCGTCTCCTGCGGTAATGGTGCCTACCGTGTACTCCTGAAGGACAAAATATAATTCGGCACAAAAACCGGACATCGTTGCTGCAGCATAGTTTTCGTTGCTGTAGTACCTTGTTGAGTTTTGTGGAAAACGCTTACATTGGAGATGCCGGACGACATTATAGTCGTAATTTCACCGGCTAATGTGAGTGGAGGCCTGATTAAAGTGGTACCACGTATGAGGGGGAAATGGTTCCATGGTTGGCTGGCCGTAGTTCTGATCTTTGCTTCATTACTCGTCCCAAGTGTCCCGGTGCTGGGAGCTGGCGAGAATTTGCTGGGTAATCCCGGGTTTGAGTCGGGAGATACGCTGTGGGAGAAATGGGGAAGTCCGGTGGTGACAACCGCCGAGAAGCACGGTGGCGCAAAAAGTCTTCTGGTTAAGCGCAGTACAGGTGGGGCATCAGCGTCAGTCGCAGTCCAGCAGGGGAAAACCTACCGGGTTGGATTATGGGTTAAGTTTGCTGCTGCCGGGGTCACGAATGCAACGATGGATATGGACATTTTCGGCACGCAGCAATCGAAGGAACAGCTGCATTTCTCGGGTTCTACGGAATGGGAATACCGGCAGCTCCTGTATACACCCGGGCCAGGTGTGCAATATATCCGCTTGTCGTTCTGGAACGGTACAAGTAAGGATTATTATATCGACGACGCTGTCATTCGGGAGAATGTGGATATTGAACGCCCAACGACTCCGGGTGTATGGCAGGCCCAGCATGACTCCAAAGCGCTGAAGCTAACCTGGACG
The DNA here is from genome assembly GCF_001909045.1 of Paenibacillus sp. P3E. Taxonomy (NCBI): domain Bacteria; kingdom Bacillati; phylum Bacillota; class Bacilli; order Caryophanales; family Paenibacillaceae; genus Paenibacillus; species Paenibacillus sp. P3E. The sequence continues at coordinate 102,481 of NZ_LVWH01000231.1, forward strand.
GGGTCCACGGATGATATGGGAGTTGATTCCTACCAGATTTTTTACAAAAAAACAGATGCTGCTGAATGGAATACTGCGGCTGTCCCTCAACAGGAATCTGTTAACCAGTACACGTATACCCTCAATAATTTGGATCCTTTTTCAGTGTATGCAATTATGCTGCGGGCCAAGGATGTCGCGGGCAATACCTCCGATGCCGTGATGGGATTAGAGGCTACGCCGGGATTTAATCAGGTACCCAATGGAGGTCTGGAGTCTGGACACATCTTTCCATGGTATAGAACAGGGACTGTACAAACGACAACTTATGATCCCTATTCCGGAATGTATGCGCTGAAGCTGAAGAATCTATCCACAGTCAAAACGCCATTACTCCCCGCTAATAGCAACGCTTCTTATCTGGTTTCGTTTTGGAGCAAATTCAATACGCTACTGCCGGGGCCATTCACAGTAACACTGGATGTATATCAAGGTTTCTCTGTAAAATCCTATCCGTTCTATACTAACGCCACAGCAGCATGGTCCCGTTCGGAGCAGCAGATTCAGACCGGCAACGGATTGGCTGGCCTGCAGCTGCGGGGCGCGAATTGGAGCGGCGGAGATATGTACCTGGATCAAGTTTTTATCGGCAAGATGCCTGTAATTCCGACTAACCTTAGTCCAACTGCACCTGCGGGTTTCAAGGCTGGAACCATAGACGGGGTATCTGCAGAGCTGGAATGGGCAGCCTCCACAGGACCCTTTGGAGTGAGAGAATATAAGCTGCTATACAAAAAAGCGGCCGACACCGAGTGGAGCAGCCTGACGGTTCCTTATGTTTCCGGGCAATCACTGTATGCTTACAAGCTGGAAGGACTGTCGCCTGAGAGTCTGTATGACATTGAGGTTAAAGCGGTTAGTGAAGGGACCGCAATCTCTGCCCCGAGCACGCTTCAGGTGACCACCGGCAGGATGGTCCCGGTCAACCCGAACGCTAGCGTTGAAGCGACAGCATTGCTCGACCGGCTCTATGCAACGGTGGGGAAAGCCGTCTACACGGGCCAACATAATTATTACGAAGAGCCCGCGAAATGGTACGACACGGCAGCAGAGCTGACCGGTTATTATCCGGCATTATGGGGTTCGGATTTCGCCTATTATATCGGGGGAGACATAGGCGAGCTGCGCCAATCCATGATTGACGAGGCCGTTCTTCAGGGTAAGGCAGGAACCATGGTGACTCTAACCTATCACCAGACCCGGCCTATGGACCCGGCTACCTCCGGCTGGGAAAGTGTCACGGGTGAGGTGACAGAAGCCCAAATGACAGAGATTGTCACTCCCGGCACCGCACTGTACAACCAGTGGGCTGCCCAGGTGGATGAGATCGCGGGATATTTGGAGCAGCTGCAGGATGAAGGTATTCCTGTATTATGGCGTCCATATCACGAGATGAATGCTGAATTTTTCTGGTGGGGTGCAAGACCGGAGCTGTTCAGGCAGCTATGGCACAACATGTACGACCGCTTAACGAATCTTCATGGTCTGAATAATCTGATCTGGGTGTGGAGTCCGAATGCGGAGAGCTCCTGGGCATACGATTCAACCCCCTATTATCCCGGCCACGATGTGGTAGATGTGTTGGCCATGGACATCTACAACAACGATTACCGTGACACTTATTACAACAAGCTTCTGAAGCTCAGCGGCGGCCGGCCTATTGCTATCGGGGAAAATGGTGAGCTGCCGGATATGCAGATGCTTCGGGAAAAGCAGTCAAGATATGTGTATTTCATGACTTGGTCCCAGTATTTAACCGACAAAAATTCGATTAGCGGTATTCAAGCGCTCTACAGTGATCCGCGGGCGCTCAACAACGGAGAGACCGGAAATGGCCCGTTTATTCCGCCTCCGGTGGACTCCTATCTGATCGATGATTTCGAATCCTATGGTGGCTCGAATGGAAGCCTGCGCTCCAAATGGCAGCGCAATGTCTCAGGCAATGCTGCAACTGTAACACTGGATACGTATCAGCTGAACAGCGGAAGCTATGGGCTTAAGCTGGATTATACGGTTGGCAATCCTGGCTATGCAGGTGTCTACCGCAGCATGGGCAAGGAATGGCCGGGCATGGGAGCGATCTCCTTCTGGCTCCAGCCGGATGGCTCGAACCGCCAGCTGGCGGTTCAGTTTCATGAGACGAACGGCGAAGTCTGGGAAGCAGGAATCAAGATTGAAGGCACCGAGCCAAGGCTTGTAACCATTCCGTTTACGGACTTCGCAAGGCCCGGCTGGTCAACCGGCGGCAACGGGGTCATTGATTTGGGCTCCATTAAAGAGTTCGCCTTCTATGTAGCCCAGGGCAGTGGTACCCAGGGCAGCGGGACGATCTACTTTGACGATGTGAAGGCCATTAAGCTCTAATCTGCTCATCATTGCTGAACCACACATTTCGTTGACCACGGTACTGGTTCCTCCCTTCCGAACTGCATAAGATTAAGGTGTAGAGCAAAGAAACAGGAAGGATGACTAACGTGGAAATCGAACGAAAGGTCATAACCAGGGCAAAAGGTAAGCCGGTATCATGGTGGACCAGATGGTTCCGGCAATGGGATATTCAGCTGATGGTTATACCCGCTATGCTGTTTATCTTCGTATTCAGCTATTTGCCCATGTACGGGGTACTGATGGCGTTCCAGGATTATCAGCTGTTCGGCGGTTTTTTTCACAGTCCCTGGGTCGGGCTGAAGCATTTTGAAGCATTCTTCAATTCACCCGACTTCTGGACGGTCATGCGCAACACCATTGTAATCAGCCTGCTGAAGCTGTGTATCGGGTTCCCGGCTCCGATCCTGCTCGCGCTGATGCTCAATGAGATTCGGCTTATGTTATTCAAGCGGATCATCCAGACTGTCAGCTATCTGCCGCATTTTCTGTCCTGGGTGATCGTCGGAGGGTTCGTGGGATCGATGCTGTCGACTGATAATGGAAGCGTTAACATGCTGCTTATGAGTCTGCATCTCACCTCAGAGCCTATCAGCTTTCTGTCCGTGCCGGAGTACTTCTGGGGGATTCTGGTGGGAACAGGCATCTGGAAGGAAATGGGGTTCGCAGCCATCGTCTATCTGGCGGCAATTGCCGGAATCGACCCGCATCTCTATGAAGCCGCTTCCATTGACGGTGCTGGGCGGTTCAAGCAGATCCAACTGATCACATTGCCCTGCATCCGGCCGGTCATCATCATCTTTCTCATTCTGGCTGTGGGTAATATTCTGAATGCCGGATTCGAGGATATCCTGATCTTGGCCACCAATCCGATCCTGCGTGATGTATCAGACGTAATCGATACGTATGTCTACCGGATGGGGATTTTGAACAACCGCTTCTCTTATGCGGCGGCGGCGGGACTGTTCAAAGCGGTAGTGAGTATTGGACTGCTGGCCCTGGCGAATAAGGCAGCCAGAAAAATGGGTTCAAGTCTATGGTAAGCAACAGTGAAGCAGAACAAATGTGGAGAAGGAAGGCGGGGAACAGGTTATGATGAAGCTGTCAGCGGGAGACAAATTCCTGCAAGTCATTATATATTCAACGCTGCTGCTGCTGGGCTTCATCACCCTGTACCCCTTCTGGAATTCACTCGTGATTTCCTTCAATATGGGCTCGGACACGGCGCTTGGCGGGATTACGTTCTGGCCGCGCAGCCCAACGCTTGATAATTACGAGGTCGTGTTCCGGGACAGCCGCATCGGCCATGCATTTCTAATCTCCATCATGCGCACCATCGTAGGAACCACTCTATCGGTCATGTTTACCGCTATATTGGCCTACGGACTCTCCCGGCATGAACTGATGGGACGCAAAATATATATGGTATTCTGCATCATAACGATGTATTTCAGCGGAGGACTGATTCCCACCTTTCTACTGCTGCGCGAGTTTGGCATGATGGATACCTTCTGGGTGCTGGTCATTCCCGGGATGATCAGTGTCTACAACATGATTATTTTCAGGACTTTCTTTTTGGGACTGCCGGCGGGACTGGTTGAATCGGCGCGGATTGACGGCTGCAACCATATCGGAGTGCTGACCCGTATCATTTTACCCATCTCTGGTCCTGTAGTGGCTACCCTGTCCTTGTTTACGGCCGTATATCATTGGAATGACTGGTTCTCGGCCAGCATTTATATCAATAATCCCGATCTGATCCCGATTCAGACACTGCTGAAGCAGATCCTGAATTCCAATATTGTGACAGATCAGCTCCAGAAGGCCATCGGGAGCAGTGCGGCTGCTCAAGACCGGCTCGCCCTCGTGCAGTCGGTAACCAGCAAATCGCTGATCATGGCAACCACCATGGTCGCTACGCTGCCGATTATTATGGTCTACCCGTTTTTGCAAAAGTATTTTGTGAAAGGTGTATTAATCGGGTCGCTTAAGGAGTAGAAAGTGAACATTAGAGAGGGGTTACTCATTTGAAATCTACGAAACGGTACCATCCCTTCAAAGGACGGCAAAGCCATTTCTGCTTGCTGATGAGTGTTGTGTTGTGTTCGGTGCTTTTGATTGCCGGTTGTGGAGGGGGGAACAATACTGCAGCGCCATCCGCTGACCCTACCAAAGAACCAGCGGCAACGGAGGCAGCAACGGCAAGTGCAAGTCCTGAAGCTACATCATCCGCTGTAGGAAGCACGGTCAAACCGGTCTCCTTCACGTATTACAGTAATTACGATTGGGATACCACGGAAGAATGGGGAAGGGATTCGACCACCAAGTGGATTGCCGACACCCTCAAGGTCAAGATGACCCCGGTTCAGTCCAGCGGCGCTGCCGAAACTAAGTTCAGCACCATGATCGCCTCGGGAAGTCTGCCGGATGTCATTATGATGGACCGAGGTGCGAATGTCGAGCGGCTTCGTCAGCCCGGGCTGCTGGTACCCTTCGATGATTATCTGGACCGTTATCCTAATCTGAAAAAGAACGCCGGTGAAGCCACACTGAACATGCTGCGCTCTGAAGACGGCAAGCTCTACCAATTCCCCAACTGGTATACGTCAAGCCCGAATGGCAACGGCGGCTGGATCATTAACCGGAAAATATACAAGGAACTGGGTTCACCGAAGCTGGAAACCTACGATGAACTGTATGCCTACCTGAAGCAGGTGAAGGTGAAGTATCCCGATGTAGTGCCGCTTGAAGTGGGAGCCAAAGGCCGGGGACTCGAGACGATGTACGGCGGATTTGCTGAAAATAAACCATATCTGCCCAAAGCCAATCCGGTGGGTACCACGCTGCAATCGATTTTTGAGGATCAGGTGTTCATCGAGAACATGCAGTACGCCAGCAAGCTCTTCCGTGAAAAGCTGATCACGCAGGATCTGTTCACCCAGACCGGTGACCAGATTTCCGAGAAACTCAAGACTGGCCGCGTAGCAGTATATGTAGACGGTGATGTGGTGAACCCTGGACGGGGAGCGGATACCGCGCTGCGTACAACAGACCCTGATGCCGGCTACGATATCATCTGGCCGATTCACAAGGCGGGTCTGGATGCAACCCAAATTACACCCAACAATTACAACTCACTGGGTTGGAACGTGCTGGTCATCACGAAGAACGCCAAGGACCCGGAAGCGATCTTCTCCTACCTCGACTGGGTGACCAGCGAAGAAGGCCAGCGGATTTTGAACTTCGGACGTCAAGGCCTGTATTGGGATGAGTACGATGCAGACGGCGTGCCTATTCTGAACGAGGCCGGCCTGAATACACCACAGGGAGACAAGGATAAGGAAAGAATCGGCCGTTTCAACTGGGTCGGCAACACCACCTTTATTGACCAGACCAAAGCCAAGATGGATGCGCAGCTTCCGGCCGACAAGCAGAACTGGACTACGCTTGCCCAGCAGAAGGTGACCTGGAAGACATCGAAGAACTTCACGGAGTTCGTCAATCTGGACCCGCTGCCGGACTCGGAGGAAGGAACGATTGCTACGGCGGTTAACGATATTTATCAGGAGGTTTTTGCGAAAACCCTGTACGCCAAAAGTGATGATGAAGTTCTCAGCCTCTTAAACAAAGCGAATGAAGACGCCAAAAAAGCAGGCTATGAGAAGCTGCTGAAATTCCAAACCGCGAAATGGCAGGACAATTTGAGCAAGATGAAATAAAGCTAGAGCCAGCCTAAACCGTGGGGTATACTGAATCCAAGTGTACCCCTTTTACTATTATATGGTATTCACCACAAGCACAAGTTGCCGGGGGCGGATTGAATTCTGAGTGCGAGGGTGGGATGGGATGTACAAGGTACTGCTGGTCGACGATGAGCTGCTGGATCTGGAGGGTCTGCAGCGCTTCATGAACTGGGAAGGTCTTGGCATGGAGGTGTGTGCAGCCGCGAGCAGCGGCTTTGAAGCTCTGGAGGTGCTGGATTCGCAGGCTGTGGATATTATGGTCACCGATATCAGAATGCCGATCATGTCAGGGATGGAGCTTGCCCGCAGAGCCCTTGAGCTGAACCCGAAGCTGAGGATTATTTTTGTCAGCGGCTATGAAGATTTTCAATATGCCAAGCAGGCCATATCCATGAGCGCATCCGGTTACGTGCTGAAGCCTGTGGACGACGACGATATGCGCAGATCACTGGAAGAGGTTCGGGAGACTCTGGACCGTGAGCGTGAGCATTCCCATTTAGAGCGTTATCTCTCCGAGTCCGGACCGCTTCTGCGCAGAGAGCTGTTCATGCAGCTTCTTGATGGTACCCCTGATGAAGAAAAAGTGCTGTCCCTGCTTCAACGTGTCGGCATTAACTGGAATGGGGCGAGGCTGTACACCGCGCTGCTGGAGCCCGATGATATGTCCTGGAAGCTGAATGGCTTCAGCGACGGGGCTAAGGCAGAGATGGAGAACAGGCTGGAGCTGTCGATCGAGCGGTACTGTGCCGAGGAACAGATACAGGCCTGCCGGACGGAGCGGTTCCATTACGCACTGATTCTGGAAGAAAGTGTGGGACGTGAAAGACTCCGCAGGCTGATCCATCAGGCAGCGGATGGTATACCGCTGACGGTAACCATTGGTGTAGGTCCCACCGTTAGCCATTTGCGTGGGCTGCGGGATTCCTTTCGGCAGGCGAGGAATGCGCTGGGACTGAAGCTGTTCCTGGGCAAAGGCAAGCTCATCCTCCATTCCGATGCCAGAGGGCCGATCTCGGCCTCCGCCAAAGATTTGGACAGTATTCTGCAGGCCTTGTTCGCGGCGGTGACCTCTTACCGTCTGGTCGATGTGGACGACTGCAATGAGGAGCTGTTTGTTTGGGTGGGCAATATGGAGACCAAGCTTGAGATTTACCAGCTCTTCCTGCACCTCGTCTCCAAGCTCGATGCGTATTTGCATACAATCAATGAGGATTTTTATGAGCTGCTGGGGCTGGAACGGAAGCATCTGAATATTTTATATGATCTGGAAACCATTGAGGATATGAAATCCTGGCTCCGCCGCCGGATGTTTGAGCTGTCCGAGCGGCTGCAGCGCAAACGCCAAGGGAAGAAACGTAAGCTTGTGGAGGAGATCCAGGCATACATTGAAGAACATTTGGAGCATAATGTCATGCTGCGGGATGCCGCCAACCACTTTTCCTTCTCACCTAATCACTTGGGCCAGATCTTTTACGAAGAGACCGGAGTGTATTTCTCCGATTATGTGGGGCTGAGGCGGCTGGAGCGGGTCAAGGTATTGCTTAGTGATCCGAAGCTGAAGGTATATGAAGCCGCGAACCGGGTGGGCTATAAGAATCTTTCCCATTTCAGCAAGCAGTTTAAGGAATTTTATGGTGTGAGCCCAGGTGATTACAGGAGACATTTGTGACATGCGGCGCATGGGGAGCATTCCTTTTGGATACAAGCTCATTCTGCCTTATGTGCTGTGCCTGCTGATTGCCGTGCTGACGGTTGGCCTGTTCGCCTATGCGCATTCCGTGAATTCCCTGCGGGAAAAGACGCGGGAGAATCTTCAAGGAACGCTAAGGCAAATGCGCGACAATATCCGTTACCGTACAGATGATATCGAACGCATCTCGAACAGCCTTTACTATAATTACAGTCTGCAAAATGCGCTTCGCCGTTATGATCAAGGCTGGTACAGCTATGAGACCATGACCAGGACACTCATGCCGGCGCTTGAAAATCTGCTGAATTACACAGCCAGCAATATCGGCCTGTCTCTGTATCTTCAGAACGAAACGCTGCCTGAAGTGTTCTATAAGGACGGGGGGCAGAATCCACTGCTATCCACGAAACGTTACGAGATCTATCATGTGCAGCGGATTCAAGACGCAGATTGGTACCGTATGCTTGAATTCTCGGGTAACCTGCCGGGTCTCAGCCGCTGGCAGCAGATTCTGCGCGATCAAGAGGATGGCAATATTTCGCTGCTGCAGCGTCTGGATGATGTACAGCGCGGGAAGGCGATTGGTCTTGTCCGGGTGGCGGTACAGATCAAGGATCTGCTGGATTCTGTGGATTACCGCAAAATTGGCGAATACAGTACGCTAGTCGTGCTTGATGACAACGGCAGGATTGTGATGCAATCTTCACCGGAAGGCACGATAGCGGCGAGCAGCCGGACAGAGCCCGGAGAGCTTGTCCTTAGTGAATCACTGCACGGTCTGGGCTGGCAGCTTCAAGCCTACATTCCTTACAGCCTGTTCGATCAGAGCGCGAACGAGGTCCGCCGGATGACACTGCTGGTATGTCTGGTCAGTGCCGTTGTCCTGGCAGCCTTGGGGATCTGGGTATCCGGTTATTTCTCACGGCGGATTCAGAAGATCGTGGGGTCCCTTAATGCTTTTCATGACGGGGATTTCCACAAAAGAATCCGCTTCAAAGGCAATGATGAGCTGGCGCAAATTGCTATCGCCTTCAACCGGATGGGAAACAATATGGAAGAGTTGATTCATAAAAATTATGTTGCCGATCTTCAGAAAAAAGAAGCGGAGCTGGAGTCGCTCCAGGCACAGATCAATCCCCATTTTCTCTACAATACCCTCTCCTCTATTAACCGTCTGGCCCAATTCGGCGATATCGATAAACTGCATATTATGGTACAGGAACTGGCGAAATTCTACAGGCTTAGTCTGAACCGCGGAGAAATCCTGACCACTGTGGGCAAGGAAATCGAACATGCCAAAGCCTATGTGGCGATCCAGTGCATTAAATACGGTGAACGGCTTAGTGTATATTATGATATTGATCCGGAAGTTCTGGAGTACGCAACGGTCAAGCTGATTCTGCAGCCCCTGATTGAAAATGCGCTTGAACATGCCTGGTTCGGAGCCACCTTGGGCATCCGGCTTGTCGTAGCAAAGCGGGATTCGGAGATTGTGTTCAAAGTGATTGATAATGGGGTGGGTATGAATGCAGATATCATCCGGCAGATTATGGCCCCTGAGGGTCCCCGTATCGGTTATGGCATCCGTAATGTGGATTCCCGGATCAAGCTGCATCATGGCAACAGCTACGGGGTAATCATTGCCAGCCGTTCAGGGATCGGGGCTTGCATACAGATTTCGATTCCCTGCCGGATGTAACATTGACCATTCAATCAGACATATCCGGTTATAAAGGAGCTAAGAAGCAATTGAAAATCATACTTAGCAATGGCTGTGAAATGAGGCTGGAGGGACAGACCGGAACTTTTGCCCTAGCTCTCTCTTCCTTTATGAATGTCGCTGAGGCCGATGTAGAATATGTTCGTCTTATTATAGATGCCTCTAGTCCGGCTGTTCTACCGGAATTATCCCTGAAGTGGAGCTGTACAGCAGTGGATGTACAAGGCTTGTGGCATCCAACGGTGGAGCGGAGCCGGGGGCTGATCCCCGATTGGCGGCAAGGCTTCCCTTCAAGATCCACTTCGTCCGCACCGGTTATCTGTCTCTACGGAAACCGGGGCAACAATGTGCTGACCTTTGCCTGCTCGGATGTACTAAGCCCCGTGGAGCTTCATGCAGGCCTGAATGAGGAAACATCCAGCTTCCATTGTTCCGTGACGCTCTTTGCAGACCCTGGCGCGCCCGAAGACCATGTTGAGGTCATGTTGCGATTGGATACGCGAAGTCATCCCTATTATGATGCGCTGAAAAGGGTGGGCGAATGGTGGGCCGGACTTCCCGGCTGTAGCCCTTCACCCGTTCCGGACGCGGCCAGGGAACCGGTGTATTCTACATGGTACAGCTTTCATCAGCAGCTTTCGCCTGATGCAGTGGAAGCCGAGTGCAGAGCAGCTGCAGCCATGGGCTGCAAGACGGTTATCATGGATGACGGCTGGCAGACCTCAGATGAGACCCGGGGTTATGCCTACTGTGGAGACTGGAGGGTGAGTGCGGATAAAATTCCTGATCTGAAGTCACATGTAACCCGGATTCATGATCTTGGAATGAAATTCATGCTGTGGTATGCGGTTCCGTTCATCGGGAAACACAGTCAGGCCTGGGCGAGGTTCAGGGATAAATTGCTGTACGTAAGTGATGAGCTTGGAGCGGGGGTCGCTGATCCCCGTTATCCGGAAATCCGGGAGTATTTGACCGCCATTTATGAGCAAGCTGTTCTAGAATGGGATTTGGACGGGTTTAAGCTGGATTTCGTTGACAGCTTTTATGCCAAAGGGGATCAATATCTTCCCGCAGATGGGCAAGACACGGGGTCGGTACCGGAAGCAGTGGATAAGCTTCTAAGTGGAATCATCTCCCGTCTAAGGCAGTTGAAGCCGGATATTCTGATCGAATTCCGCCAGAATTACATTGGACCGCTTATGCGCAAATACGGCAATATGTTCCGGGCCGGCGATTGTCCTAATGATGCGCTCGAGAACCGGATCAGGACGATCGATATAAGGCTGATATGCGGCAGCACTGCGGCACATTCCGACATGCTGATGTGGAACCCCCGGGAGTCTTCGGCGGCAGCAGCCCTTCAGTTCATAAATGTGCTGTTTTCCGTTCCCCAGATTTCAGTCCGGCTCGACCGTCTGCCGGAGGAACATACTGCGATGCTGGCGTTTTGGCTATCCTTCTGGCGTGAGCACCGGGAGGTATTGCTGGATGGCCGCCTGGAGCCGCAGCATCCCGAGCTGCTGTATCCGCTGGTCACAGCCCGCACTACCCGGAAATGGGTGATTGCGGCTTACCATGATACGGTTATTCCTGTAACCGGGGATTTGCCAGAGCTGGTGGTTGTCGTCAACGGTACGTTGCTTTCACGACTGGTACTTGAGCTGGACCGTGACACGGGTCCTCTGGAAATTTGTGTTCGAGATTGTCAGGGAATAGTGACGGCAGAGTATCCATTGAACTGGAACAGCGGGGTGCACTCGCTTGATGTGCCTGCAGCTGGTGTGATTACGGTGCAGTCTGTCACCGGGAAAGAATGAATACCCGAGAGGTCATCCATACCGCTGTTCCCGCATTGCTGTAGCTGCTGGCCTGAGCTTCTATCAGCCATACAGTACGTCAATAGCCGCTGTTCCCAATTAAATTCGGGTCAGCGGCTTTTCTCCGTCAAGGCCAGAAATGCCGCTAGTGGAGCCCCACAGGCGGGTCTGCCCAGGAACAACGGCAGAAATGCCGCTGTTGAAGCGCCGCATATCGGTTTTTCTAGCGTTACGTTCGGGGTACAGCTAGCAGCTTCTCAATAAACATCTGTACCGCCATACTCTCCGGGTTGCCTTTGTGCCGGATGATCAGAAATTCACGTTCCAGCAGTCTTTGTCTGAGCCGCAGCTCGCTGATTTCGCCGCCCGCCAGCTCTTTGCGCACGATCCATCTGGACAGGATCGCCAGCCCCAGTCCGGCAGAGACGGCCTCCTTGACACCCTGACTGCTGTTGAATACATACGATCTTTTCATAGTTACCCCCGATTCCTGCAGAAAATGATCGCTAAAAGCACGGGTGCCGGAGCCATGCTCGCGCAGGACCCAGGTCTCCTCCTGTAGCATATCCTTTTCCACCGCAAGACTCTCTGCGAGCGGATGTCCTGGAGGGGCGACAATGATCATCTCATCCTTCATGTAAGGAATGATCACAAGCTCGGGGTCAGTGGTTTCACCTTCGATAAAAGCCACATCCAGCTGGTTCATTCTTACTGCCGCGATAATCTCCTCCGTATTGCCAATGGTCAACTGAAGGCTGACCAGCGGATACTGTTTGGCGAATGCAGCAAGCTTGGCCGGTAAAATATACTCCCCGATCGTAAAGCTTGCCCCGATATGAAGATTTCCTGTTACTTCATCCCGCAGCAGACGAATTTCCCGCCCAGCCTCCTCATAATGGGATAGAATCTGCTTGGCATGCTTATAGAGTATCGCTCCAGCTTCCGTCATGCGGACCTGCTTCGGCGACCGATGGAGCAGCTTGGTTCCCATTTCATTCTCCAGATTGCGGATATGAAGACTTACACCAGGTTGTGACAAGCCCAGCAGCTCGCCCGCCTTAGAGAAATGACTCTGTTCCACAACGGTAACAAATACATTCAGTGCATCAACAATCATATGAATCCCTCATTTTAAATCGGCAAAAATGCCGGAATAGCCTTTATATCATGCATTTTATCATATCGTTCGCGTTCGATCATAACAAAAACTGATGCTAAGAATAGCAAAGCTGTATTTCACTTTCACGTGAGAGGCACTTATAGTGAAGCTATCAAGACTTAGCCGCCGTGAGCGGTGGACGGAGAGTGAAGCAGATGAACCCTACACATAAGCTGAATCCATATACAGTGAAGCTCCCGGGGGTGACCTGGGGGATTGGAATCACATTCCTGCTCGCCGTAGCAGCCAAATATCTCGCTCTGCTGCCGCTAATGAATATTCTGGGGCAACTGGTCCTGGCCATTCTGCTGGGTATAACATTCCGTGCAGCGGCTGGCGTTCCGCATAGTGCGATGGCAGGGATTCAATTTTCCAGCAAAAGACTGCTTCGGGCGGGAATCATTCTGCTGGGGATGAGACTCAACCTTGCAGATATCCTGGCTGCCGGCCCGAAGGTATTTGCCATTGCAGTAATCAATATCTTGTTCACTTTATTCACCGTGTACGGCTTGGCCAAATGTTTCAGAATCGACAGAAGATTAAGTCTGCTGACAGCCTGCGGTACAGCCATTTGCGGAGCGGCAGCAGTCGCGGCAATTGCCCCGCAAATCAAGGCTTCTGAACATGAAACGGCTGTCGGTGCAGCCACTGTAGCAATACTGGGTACGATTTTTACACTGGTATATTCGTTGCTGTATCCGTTCATGGGATTGAGTCAGGCAGGCTACGGGATCTTTGCAGGAGCTACACTTCATGAGGTGGCTCATGTGATTGCTGCTGCCGCTCCGGCGGGCAGGGACGCTGCGGATCTGGCGGTCATTGTGAAGCTGACCCGTGTGGCGATGCTGATCCCTGTCGCTATCCTCATCGGAAGCTGGGAAGCCTACAGAACACGTAAGAAGGAGAGAGTGGAGAATCCTGCTGAGGAAGCGGAGGCGCGGGAGATTAAGAAAGCCATAGAGTGGAAGAAGCTGCCGGTCCCTTGGTTTATCCTCGGCTTTCTGGTAATGAGCGGAATCAATACATTAGGTATTATCCCGGCAAGAATCACAAGTGAGCTTGTTGTTCTGGCTTACCTTTTGCTGGCAATGGCAATGGCGGGGATGGGGCTGGGGATTGATCTGAGAACCTTTGGCCGGATGGGGAAAAAGCCATTTCTGGCCGGACTGATCGGATCTGTTCTGCTATCCGTGCTGGGGTATATACTGGTGATTGCTTTTGGATTTGCTTAGATGAAGAGGGCTGGCCGTACAGGTAATAGACGCCTCTCGATAAGATCAAGAAGCGTCTATACCCGAAGCATATTTGCATCAGCTTACTGCTGGTCCTGCTTAGGCACTGTAGTGATCATCCAGAGGATGCCGAATTTATCCTGAACATGTCCGAAGAGCGCTCCCCAGAATGCAGGGTTCAGTGCTTCCTTGACCACACCACCCTCTGCCAGATTGTCAAAAGCTGCATGCGCTTCAGCTTCTTCCGCGAATTCCAGGTTTAAGTTGACTGTATTCCCATAACTAACCGGTTCGAGGACGGAATCAGACATCATAAAATGGACTCCGGCAGCCATAAAGCTGAGATTGATCACCTTGTCCTTCAATTCCTCACTCGCATTAGGCAAGTCTCCGTGTTTGGTAATGGAATTCATTTTGCCGCCAAGCGCCTCAATGTAGAACTCCGCTTGAGCTTTGGCATCCTCCGACATCAGGTAAGCCGTAAAATTAGCCATGTGAACAACATCCTTTCCAGGGTTGATGTTTGGTTCTGACCTGCCCATTGTACCAAACTTCTTCAGCTGTATTTCTTATGGATTGCTATATTATGGGGCTGGGTCGATGGAATCTATACCCCCGAATATGCCATAAATCCGCCGTCGACCGGAACCGTAATCCCTGTAACAAAACCCGACATCTCTTCGTCCGCCAGCCAGAGCAGGGTACCCAGCAGATCCTCCGGTTTCCCGAAGCGGCGCATCGGAGTCTGGGAGATGATTTTGTGTGATCGTTCGGTCAGTTCTCCGTCTTCCCGCAGCAGGAGCTTCTCATTTTGCTTCGTCAGGAAAAAGCCCGGAGCGATAGCATTGACCCGAATTCCGGACTCAGCCAGGTGGACGGCCAACCATTGGGTGAAGTTATTGATCCCTGCCTTCGCCGCACTGTACGCAGGGACTTTGGTCATTGGCGATGCAGCGCTCATGGAGGAGATGTTAATTACGGATGCCCCCGGACGCCCAAGCATTTGCCTGGCGAAAATTTGCGTGGGCAGGAGTGTGCCAACCAGGTTGAGATCCAAGACCTGACGGAAGCCGGATGCTGAAAGATCGAAGAAAGAGGTAATTTCCGGGTTCTCCAAATCTCCTTCAGATAATGTTTCCTTCGTTGTAACCGCTGACGGCTGATTTCCCCCGGCCCCATTGATTAACAGATCGCAAGGCCCCCAATGCTTCAGAACTACAGCTGCGGCACTCCGCACGCTGCTGTCTTCTGTAACATCACAAGCCACAGCAAGGGCCTGTCCACCAGCTGCGCTAATCCTGGCAGCAAGAGAGTCACCTTTTGCAGCGGTGCGGTTAAGAATAGCAACTTTGGCTCCCTGGCGTCCTAATTCCTGTGCCATGACAGCGCATAAGACACCCGCTCCTCCGGTAATGACAGCAACTTTGCCTGCAAGTGCAGGCTGTAAGGCTAACTCAGCCATATATGGCACTTCCTCTCTGAAGGGTGCTGCGCGGAGGCGCAACCCAGGATGAGTAAACAAACAGTTAACAGGGATTTATCGTGTACTGCTCCGGTAGGCCGAAGGGGAGACCCCGGTTGTTTTTTTGAAGTATTTAGAGAAGTGGGCGAGCTCCATGCCTACCTGTTCGGCGATATCGGAGATGCTGAATCCGGTATAAGAAAGCTGTTTTTTGGCGAGCTCCATCCGCTTGAGCTGTACATAATGCATGGGGGTGACCCCCATGAATTTTTTGAAGTAAGGGATGAAGTAATTCGGATGCAAATGCACCTGCTCCGCCAGCTCCTCGACCTCAAGGGGGCGCTTCAGCCGCTGGTCAATGTATTCCAGCACATGCGCGAGTTTGCCCTGATCACTGGTATGCAGCAGCTCATCCATGAAGTCAGAGTAGCCGCCAGCCTCCAGGCATAACGCCATCAGATTGAGCAACGCGGCCTGCACACGAATCGAGGAGAGAAAGCCCTCAGCTTGAAACAGTGAGATCATCTCAGTAAATACCGCCCGGACCGCATCCGGATCGGCAGCATCGCTGATATACAGCTTGTTCGCAGAATAAAACAGCGGCCACTCCCCGATGCGGGCATCGAAATGGCAATAGTAGCGGGTATATGGATGGTCTGGCGATGTTTCGGTCGTCTGTATGGAACCGGCAGGCATGATCATTAATTGTCCCGGTCTGGGATAATAAGCAACTCCGTTAATGATCACTTTTCCTTCTCCGCGGTCAATAAAATAAAGCCGGTTAAAGGAAGGTGTCTCGTTCGTGCGGTTCCAGCCGGGGTACCCGGTGGTGAGCTGGGCATGGGTTACGGTGACATTCAGATTTTGCAGCAGGCGTCCTGTCATATTTCCCAATCGATCCATAGAGCACCTCCTTTCAGGTTATTGTTTCTATTATACCGCTTTCATTTATCTAATACATCTTAATTATATACAAATACTCCTTAATTCCAGTCATGTTCACACTCAAAGATTAAGGTTATTCTCATAACATAAACTGAAATCAGGAAGTGATTATAGAGATGACAAAGGTACGATATGGAATTATCGGCATCGGAAATATGGGCCGGGCTCATGCCCTGAGTCTGCTTGAAGATGTGAAGGGGGCGGAACTGGCTGCCGTATGCGATATCAGTCCTGAACGCCTGGAATGGGCGGTGGATCAATTACCGGAGAAAGTGAAGCATTTCAGCACCGCGACAGCGATGTTTCAGTCAGGCGCTATTGATGCCGTATTAATTTCCACGCCGCATTATGATCACCCTCCGCTCGCGATAGAAGCGCTGGGCTACGGACTTCATGTTCTGATTGAAAAGCCTGCTGGTGTATACACCAAAGCAGTTCAGGAAATGAACGACGCCGCTGCTAAATCGGACCGCAAATTCGGTATTATGTATAATCAGCGGACCAACCCGCTGTACCAGAAACTCCGGGAGCTGATTCAGGCCGGTGAGCTTGGTGAGGTCCGCCGTACGAACTGGATTATTACCAATTGGTACAGATCCCAGAACTATTACGATTCTGGCGGCTGGCGTGCGACCTGGGCCGGAGAAGGCGGTGGGGTGCTGCTGAATCAGGACCCGCATCAACTGGATCTCTGGCAGTGGACCACTGGAATGATGCCGGTGCGCATCCGGGCATTTTGCCACTTTGGCAAATACCGCAAGATCGAGGTCGAGGATGATGTAACCGCTTATGCCGAGTATGCTAATGGTGCCACCGGGCTGTTTATCACCACAACCGGAGAAGCTCCGGGGACGAACCGTTTTGAAATTACAGGGGACAATGGAAAAATCGTTATTGAAGACGGTACGCTGACCTTCTGGCGGCTGCGCATACCGGAGCCTGTGTTCAATGCTGAATTTAAGGGCGGATTCGGAGCACCGGAATGCTGGAAATGCGAGATCCCGGTGGGGAAAGGGGATGGAGAGCAGCACAAAGGTATTTTGCGCAACTTCACAAATGCCATCCTGTTCGATGAACCTTTGCTTGCACCAGGAGAAGAAGGCATCCATGGCCTGACACTCTCAAACGCCATGTATTTGTCCGCATGGACAGACAACTGGGTGGAACTGCCGATCGACAGCGATCTGTTTCATGAGAAGCTGATGGAAAAAGTGCAGAATTCCACCTTCCAGAAGGATATAACTGCACAAACGACACTGAATGTATCTGGAACACACTAAGACTCAAGGAGTGAAGCGACCTATGAAGACTTCAACGATTGCCGCGCAAATGTATACCCTAAGGGAATTCACCCAGACTGCTGAGGGACTGCGTGACAGTTTTCTGAAGGTACAGGACATTGGCTATCAGGCAGTGCAGGTATCGGGTATTGGCCCGATTGATCCGCAGCTGGTGAAGCAATACGCGGATGAGGCCGGGCTTGCGATCTGTGCGACACATGTTCCCTGGGACAGGCTGGTGAACGATCTGGATGCACTGGCCGCCGAGCATAAGCTATGGAACTGTACATACATCGGGCTTGGAGCACTTCCAGGCGAGTACCAGACAAGTCAGGAAGGCTACCGCACATTCGCGAGGGAAGCCTCCGAAATTGCACAAGTCTTGAAGCATAAGCACGGACTGCAGTTTGTGTATCATAATCATGATTTTGAGTTCGAGCGTCTGGACGGCCTCACCGGTCTTGAAGTACTGCTGCAGGAGTCAGACCCGGAGGCGTTCGATTTTGAACTGGACCTCTACTGGGTTCAGGCCGGAGGAGGAAGTCCGGTGGATTGGATCAACAAGGTGAAAGACAGAATGCGGGTAGTGCATCTGAAGGATATGGCGGTGGTCGCGAGAAAAGCGGAGTTTGCGGAAATCGGCCAAGGCAATATGGATTACAGAGCGATCATTGAAGCCTGCCGCGAGACAGGAGTAGAGTGGTATGTGGTAGAACAGGATGTCTGCCGCCGCAATCCGTTCGAGAGTCTCGAGATCAGTTTGAAGTATCTGCATACCTTGCTGTAATCAGATCTGGAGGGAAGAAGAATGAGCCGTAATGACGGAATGAATTATGCTCCCAAGCATGAAGCAAAACCGGTTGTGGGACCGGGTGAATTCATAATCGCTGCAATTGCGCTGGACCATGGGCATATTTATGGAATGTGCAACGGCCTGGTGGAGGCCGGAGCGCAATTGAAATGGGTATATGATCCGGATCAGGAAAAAGTCAAAGCCTTCACCGCCGCATATCCGGGAGTCCGGGTGGCCAGATCTGCAGAAGAAATACTGGAAGACCCTGAGGTACGCCTGGTGGCGGCAGCCGCCGTTCCTTCCGAGAGGGGACCACTGGGCCTGCGTGTAATGGCACATGGGAAAGATTATTTTACAGACAAGGCGCCTTTTACAGCTATAGAGCAGCTGGAGGCAGCGCGGGTACAGGCAGAGAAGACAAAACGTAAATATATGTGCTATTTCAGTGAACGTCTGCATGTGGAAAGTGCAGTATATGCAGGTCATTTGATCAGACAGGGCGCGATTGGCCGCGTGCTTCAGGTCATCGGAATGGGGCCGCACCGTCTGAATGCGCCTAGTCGTCCAGGGTGGTTCTTTCAGCGTGAGAAATACGGAGGTATTCTCTGTGATATCGGCAGTCACCAGATCGAACAATTTCTATACTATGCCGGCTGCCGTGACGCCAAGGTGCTGCACAGTAAGGTTGCCAATTACAACCACGCAGCCTACCCGGAGCTGGAGGATTTCGGAGATGCCACATTGGTGGGTGACAACGGAGCAACCCAGTATTTTCGCGTGGACTGGTTCACTCCGGAGGGACTCGGCACATGGGGAGACGGGCGCATGATTATCATGGGAACCGAGGGATACCTGGAGCTGCGTAAATACACCGATTTAGCCCGCTCGAATACACCGGATCATGTCTTCTGGGTAGACAGTCAAGGCGAGCATTATGAGCAGGTGGCCGGTAAGATTGGCTTTCCTTTCTTCGGAGAGCTTATTCTGGATTGTCTGCAGCGCTCGGAGCTGGCGATGACACAAGCCCATGTTTTTAAAGCGGCAGAGCTGTGTCTCACAGCACAATCGCAGGCTCTGAACCTTACACCGGATAGTCTCAGATAGCAGAATCTAACACAGAGCAGAGCGGAAGGTGAACTGGATGAGTACAATAGGTGCAGCTATCATCGGCTGCGGGGCCATTGCTCCCCTGCATGCCAGGGCTATTCTATCTATGGAAGGGGCTAGGCTGGTAGCCGTTGCCGATTCAGATCCTGAACGGGCAGCACAAGCTGCACAGGACTACGGCTGTGAGTCGGTAACAGACTACAAGCAGCTTCTCGGGAGAACAGATATCGGCATAATCCATTTATGCACACCGCATCATCTCCACGCGGCGATGGCAGTAGAATTTCTTCAGGCAGGACATCATGTTCTGACAGAGAAACCAATGGCCATAGATGTGTCTTCTGCCCAGCGGATGCAGGAGGCTGCTGCGGTCAGCAAGGGGCAACTGGGTGTTGTTTTTCAGAACCGCTATAATGAACCATCCATACGGATCAAAGAAACTATCGATTCCGGCATTCTGGGCCAACTGATCTGCATGAAGGGGATTGTGACCTGGAACCGGAACGAAGCCTATTACACAGAGAGCAGTTGGCGCGGAAAATGGGCTACCGAAGGTGGCGGAGTCCTGATCAACCAGACGATCCATACCCTGGATCTGCTGCAATGGTTCGGAGGCGAAATCACCTCCATTAAGGGAAGTGTGACCACAGATGTGCTGAATGAAGTGATTGAAGTGGAGGATACTGCTCATGCCTGCATTCTTTTCAAGAATAAAGTACGCGGGCTTTTTTATGGTACAAATGCGTATTCAGTGAATTCTCCGGTTGAATTAGAGCTTATCTTTGAACTGGGCACACTGCTTCTGCGCAGAGACTGCCTGTACCTCTGGAAGGATGGCCATGAAACGCTGCTCTGTGAACCCCTGTCCACGGCAGTCGAAGGGAAGTCTTACTGGGGAACCAGTCACAACCTGTTAATCCGTGATTTCTACAAGCATATCATCGATGGCCGGGAATTCTGGATTGACGGGAACGAGGGGATCAAGGCCCTTGAGGTGATTGACGGTATTTATACATCCTCAGAAGCATCTGGAAAAAAATGGGCCATGGACTCCCTCAAATTGACTTGAAACGGATTTAGCCTTATCTTCATAACATACGTTTCTAGTATGGCAGATGATAGACAGGGAGAGGGATACAGATTATGGAACAGGCAATGTTTGCCGGAGGCTGCTTCTGGTGCATGGTAACACCTTTTGAGGAGCTCCCCGGAATTCATGGGATTGTCTCCGGTTACGCCGGAGGATCCGTAGAGAATCCGACCTATGAGCAGGTCAAAACAGGAACGACAGGCCATTATGAGGTAGTCCAGATCACTTATGATCCGGCGTTGTTCCCGTACGGGAAGCTGCTGGAGCTGTTCTGGCCGCAAATTGATCCGACCGATGACGGCGGACAGTTTCAGGATAGAGGGTCCCAATACCGGACAGCGGTATTCTACTATAATGAAGAGCAGCGTCAGGCTGCGTTGTCCTCCCGGGAACAGGTAGCGGCAAGCGGAAGGTTCGAAGGTCCGGTAGTGACGGAAATTCTGCCGGCGCCGGTCTTTTACCGGGCGGAAGAATACCATCAGGACTATCATAAAAAGAATCCGAAGCACTATAAAGAGGACCGCGAGCAATCCGGACGCGACACCTTCATCGCGAAGCATTGGTAAAGCTGGAATGGATTTAAAAAAGCCTTATGCCTCCTGTATTATGGAGAACTAAGGCTTTTTTCTTTTTTTGCAGTATCCGATGCCGAAAAAATCCATATTATATCGATTCACCCGAAATATGGTGCCAAAAACCGAAATTCTGCTCCTACTAAATGTTCTGCAAGGATACTATAATCAACACTGTAAACGCATACATTTATGGTGCGTGATTGAACCTATACCATTTAATGGAGGAAGATTGCGATGAGAAAAAAATGGCTAATGTCCGTACTCGCGCTTCTGCTACTGGTTTCCTGTTTCCCTTTGTTCGCCTCCAAGGCGGAGGCAGCCGATTACTCGCAAGGTGTTGATTTGTCAGGATCTACGGCAACTATCTGGTTCAAATCAACTGTCAGCACGAGTTGGACTGATGTGCATTACAAGGTTAATAACGGTGCTCAGATGAATCTCCGCATGACTTACAGCAGCAGCAACGCCCGCTATGAACAAGCCGTAACGGGTGTTTCCAGCGGAACCGCAATCAACTATTTCTTCACGTACAACAATGGAACGCCTGCTTTTGACACTGGCTGGTTCTCTTACACTGCCGGAACCACACCTACACCAACACCTACACCAACACCACCGAATCCTTCCGGGTCGATCTATTCGATTCCTGCTTCTTCCATCCCTACAGCGCCAAGCGGTTCATTGTCGCTTAAGGTAATGAACGGAACCGTCGGCGCATATCCGGACAGCCAGATCTACTGGGGCGTTCTCGGCATCAATCCGGCCAACGGACAATGGAGTTATTTGGACCTGAATGGTAATCTGGTGCCGATCTCACCAGCTCTGAATGACGCTTCAGGCCACTTAACCAAGAATGGCGTGAATTATGCGAATATTTATCATACGGTCAGCCAGGCCTCTTGGGTGAACTTGCCTAAAATCACTTCCGGGCGGATGTTCCTCAGTGTAGGTTCACCATTGTACATCAAAACCTATACTGAAGGCTTCGCCGGACCGGATATCAACAATCTAACCGATCCGAACCGCAATATTTATTTTGATTTTGTGGAATTTACTGTCGATGGATCCGGATATCATGGCAATACTACCCGGGTTGATGCTTTCGGTTTCCCGATCCAGCACCGTCTGGTGAACTTGTCCGGCTCCTACGACCGAACCGTAGGTGAATTGGAATCTGAAACCCGTGCCGGAATATTCACCAAATATCAGAACGAAGTGCCGGCCGCTTTCAAATCGCTGGCTACCGATCAAGCGCCATACCGGATCATAGCGCCGATTTATGGATCCTTTGCTCCAGGCGGAGCAAATGCCAACTATTTCGCTGGCTATTCCGGCTATAGCACGAAGGATATTCTCCGCTGCGACGGAGCCCTAACCGATGCCGCTACTGCGGCTGCGATCAACCGCCATGTCTATACAACCAGCAACTGGAACAATGTAGCTAATTATTACAATGCTGCTCCAGCCAATTATTATGCGAAGTTCTGGCATGACCACAGCATCAGCGGCCTGGCCTACGGCTTCCCGTATGATGATGTCAACGGTCAAGCGGCTTATCTGGAGGTTGGCGATCCCAAAGGTCTGATTATCCGTGTAGCCTGGTAAAAAGAACTGCAAATTGATTCATAGGAAGCAGGAAAACGGCTGTAACGCTCAGAGAAGGGCGGTGCAGCCGTTTTTGTACGAAAAGAAAGATTCAAAGAAATATTCAAAGAAATATCACCTCTCAGATAATAGTCATTCTTTATTTGTTGCAATTCTACATTCTTTCTACATAATTATCCGGTACACTTCTATTTACATTCGCGAGTGCAATGAAATGGAGGGATACACCGGTGAAGAAAACCATATGTAAAGCTGCTTTGACTATATTGCTCGGTGCGGCGCTGGCAGGCTGTTCTACGGCGAATAACTCACGTTCCGCGTCAACGGACACTCCATCACAATCAGCTGTTTCTATACCCTGGATCGCTACCAAGAATACAACCAGAATCAATACCTCAGATCCGATTCAAGCGGCAGTGCTCGTATCTCAATCCCTGTGGACGGCGGAAACGAAGAACAATCGGCCTTCCAGTGTAGTCCTTACCGATGTCAGCAGCTGGCAGATTGCCGCGGTAAGCACGGACTTGATCCATCATCCAAGCAATGGTCCGGTGCTATTCATCACCAAAGAGGGTATTCCGGAAGTTACGCTGACGGAACTCAAAAGACTTAAGCCTATGGGAGCGGAGAGTAACGATGGTGTTCAAGTGGTTCTTGTCGGAACAGTAGCAGACGGTGTAGAAGATCAACTAAAGGTCCTGGATTTGAAGGTGGATAAAATAGAGGGGGAAGAACCAGATGAAGTTGCTAAATCGATCGATGCCTATTATGAAAAAGTGTCCGGAGCGCTGCCGCCAAGCGTCATAGTCGGCTCCGTGGACAGTCCTGAATATACACTGCCCGCAGTCAACTGGATCGCTCATATGCCCGAGCCCTTACTCTATGTGAGTAAACGAAAAATTCCGGAAGCTACTGCAGAAGCCCTCAAAGCCCGCGGAGGTAAAGCGGCTATCTACATTCTTGGCCCAACGTCCGCAATTTCGGCAGATGTTGAGGCACAACTTCAGGAATACGGAACGGTAAAGCGGATTTCCGGCGATAATCCTTACACGAACGCTATTGCTTTTGCGAAGTTCAAGGATGAGGCTAACGGCTTCGGCTGGGGCATCACAACGCCCGGACATAACTTATCTTTGCTGACGGCGGATTCGACCATGCTGGCGATTGCAGCCGCGCCGTTGTCACACTTAGGCAAACATGCACCGCTAGTTTTCACAAAAAAAGATGGTATGCCGGATTCGTTAATGAATTATACAATGGAGCTTCAACCGAAATTCAAGGATTCTCCTGCGGAAGGTCCGTATAATCATGCCTGGCTGACCGGTGATACCGACACCCTTTCCAGCGGTACGCAAAGTGAAATCGACGATATGCTGGAGATCTCTTCTGCCTCCGGGGGAGACCCTCACTCCGGGCATTAACTTAGGTTAGAACAATAAACCCGTAATATGATAAGCTCATAGAGTGAAATACAGCCCTAAATAAAGGAGGACAATCTATGAGCAGCTTGAAAACAGGCAATGTCTACTCCGGATTTAAAGTCATACTTGAGGAATATATCCGGGAAATCGAATCCTCCGTATTTACAATGGAGCATCAGCAAAGCGGCGCAAGGCTGCTTTTCGTGCAGAATCAGGATGATAATAAGGTGTTCAGCGTCAGCTTTCGGACTCCGCCCGTGGACAGCACGGGAGTTTTTCATATTTTAGAGCATTCCGTATTATGCGGTTCGGATAAATATCCGGTCAAGGAACCGTTTGTTGAGCTGTTAAAGGGCTCGATGAAGTCATTTCTGAATGCATTTACATTTGCCGATAAGACCATGTATCCGGTGGCAAGCCGGAATGACAAGGATTTCTCCAACTTGATGGAGGTCTATCTGGACAGCGTGTTTAAGCCGAATATTTATAAGCAGCAGGAGATTTTTGAGCAAGAGGGCTGGCATTACGAGCTACAGCGTACGGAGGATGAGCTGATCTATAAGGGCGTTGTATACAACGAAATGAAAGGCTCTTATTCCTCACCGGTTACGGTACTGCTGGACCGGATCAAAAAGTCGCTGTATCCGGACACCCTATACCGTCATTCCTCCGGCGGAGATCCTCAGGATATCCCAACATTGACCTATGAGCAGTTCCTTGCGGCGCACAGCAACTATTACCATCCGTCCAACAGCTATTTTTATCTCTATGGGGATGTGAACATCGAAGAGAGGCTGGAGTTCATCCATCAGGAATACCTCAGCCAGTACACCCGGAATGACTTCGATACCGCCATACCTATGCAGCAGCCGATGGGAATGACGGAATTTAGGGCGGATTATTCCATTCTGGAATCAGAAACAGCTGAGGATAAGACCTATCTGAGCATGAACTATGTGATTGGAACCTCTTTGGACCGGGAGCTGAATCTGGCCTTTGCTATTCTGAAAAACATATTGATGGACAGCAACGCTGCTCCGCTGAAACAAGCACTGCTGGAAAGCGGTCTGGGCAAAGACGCGTTTGCCTTCTATTCCGACAGTATGGTCCAGCCGCTGCTGGGTATTACATTGACTCACTCCAATCCCTCATCCAAGGCTGCTTTTCTGGATCTGATCAGAACGACATTAAGCCGCCTTGCAGCGGATGGACTGGATGAGAAGCTGGTTCTCGCTGCAGTCAACAGCAAGGAATTTGAACTGCGTGAAGCGGACTTTGACCGCTATCCGAAAGGGCTGACCTATAATATTGAGGTTATGAAGTCCTGGCTGTACGAAGGTTCACCGTCTGCTCATCTGGAATATGAAACAGTGTTTGCTGCCATCCGGGAAAAATGTGCGGACCGTTATTTTGAACAGCTGATCGAAACGTATCTGCTGAACAGTCAACATTGCAGTGTAGTTATACTTCAACCTTCAAATACCATTGCAGCCGAAAAAGAAGCAAATTGCCGTAAGCAGCTTGCTGAATATAAATCGTCTTTGACCCCTGAACAGCTCGGTCAGCTTGTTAAGAACACACAGAACCTGTTGGCCCGGCAGAGCCGTCCGGACGCACCAGAGGATCTGCAAAAACTTCCGAGGCTGTCCCTTCAGGACATTACCCGCTGCGCACCACCTCAAGTACCTACTCATGAATACACGCTTAAAGGCATAAAACTGATTCATCATGAGATACCTACGAACAAAATCGCCTATATCAAGTTGTATTGGGATACCGGAGTTGTTGCCGTAGAGCAGATTTCTTATCTGACACTGTTGTCTAAGGTATTCGGCCAATTGGAGACTGACGCTTACAGTATTGAAGAGCTCACCAGTGAAATTGGGATCAAAACCGGAGGTATTCATTTTCAAAACGAGGTTTTTGGTGCTGCTCAAGATTCTGATGTCAAATATCAGCCTAAATTCAGTGCACGCATAAAAGTGATGAAGGGCAACATTGGCGATTCTCTGCAGCTGCTCCATGAGCTGCTCTATGCCAGCAATCTGGATAACTTGACCAAGCTGCAGGAAATCGTCCGCCGGGAAGCCTCAAAGATGGAATCCATTCTGAACCAGAAAGGCAATGAAATCGCAGCCAGCCGTTTGCTTTCCTATTTCTCAGATCGGGGTGCGTATCAGGAGCAGCTCGGAGGTGTGGCTTATCACCGGTTTATCCGGGATCTTGCCCATACGATTGACCAGCAGAGTGAACGGCTCTCTGACACGCTCAAAGAGATCTGCGCAGTCTTGTTCAACAAGCAGAATCTGATCCTGTCTGTGACAGGGGCTTCGGATATCTATGAGGAGTTCGCTGCGAATTTGGAACAGCTGGATCTACAGGACCGGCAGGTGGAGCTGCAACCTGTGCTGAAGGCACAAGACCAGGCCAGTAACGAAGGCTTCATGTCTTCAAGCCAGGTGCAGTATGTAGTTAAGGGATATGATTTCAACAAGCTCGGATTTACATATTCCGGCAAGATGCAGGTTCTCAAAAAAATCCTCAGTCTGACCTACCTGTGGAATGCTGTCCGGGTAAAAGGCGGAGCTTATGGCGGGAGTCTGATTCTACAAAAAGAGGGTATTCTCTTGTTCACTTCCTATCGCGATCCGAATTTGCAGGGGACACTGGAGATCTACGATCAGGCGTACCGGTTTGCCGAAAGCTTTGTAGCAGATGAGGATGAAATGACCAAATCGATTATCGGCACCCTGGCTATGTTTGACCAGCCGCTCAGTCTAAGTGCTCAGAGACGGCAGGCGGACCGGCATTATTTTGAACACATTACTGGAGAAGAGCTGCAGCAGGAGCGGGATGAAATCTTGTCTACTACACCCGGAGATATCAGAGAATATGCCGGGCTGCTAAAAGCTGTGGCGGAGAAGAACTACCTCAGTGTGGTTGGTAATGAAACCAGAATGAAAGCGGCACAAGCCTTATTTGGAAGCCTGGAGGAATTAGTGAGGTAACGTATGAAAACACAAATTCTGATTATAGACGACGAATGGAATATGCGGAATTTGCTGCGTATCTATTTACAAAAAGAAGGCTTTGCTACTCAGGAAGCGGCGACAGGGCACGAAGCGCTCCGTATGGTCGAACAGCACACCTTTGATCTGCTGCTCCTGGATGTTATGATGCCTGACATGGATGGCTGGCAGGTCTGCCGTGCTGTGCGAGAGCATACGCAGCTTCCCATTCTGATGCTTACCGCACGCTCTGAAACTAAGGACAAAGTGCATGGACTGGGAATTGGTGCGGATGACTATCTGACCAAACCTTTTGAGCCGGAAGAATTATTGGCACGAATCCATTCCTTGCTGCGGCGTTCATCGCTGACCCGGGCGGTCGAACCTCAGGAAGAGCAGTTGAATTATCCGGGCCTGCGAATCTCTCCAGAAGCACGAGAGGTCTGGATTGAAGGCCAGAGTGTTGATTTTACCTTGAAGGAGTTCGATCTTCTGACAATGCTTGCACGAAGCGGCCAGCGGGTATTTACCAGGGATGAACTGGTGGAACGTCTCTGGGGCAATGATTTTGGCGGAGAGATACGCGTGATCGACACACATATCAAGAATATCCGCGAGAAGCTGCAAAAGGCAGGACTGCCCTACAACCCGGTTCAAACGGTATGGGGACTGGGGTATAAATTCCAAATTCCCGGCACTGTCGAATGAAAAACAACATCATCGGTTTTAAACTGGGAGTTGTGATCATGTCAGTGTTTGTGATTGTTTTGCTGTTTCTTGGGATAGTCATCGACCGGATGTTCAGCAGCTTTTATTATAAAGAAATGCAGACTGAAACGAATGAACTGGCTTCGCATTTCACTGTGATGGCTGAATCCAAGGATACGACAAGCGAACAAATGATGCGTACCTTTGCTGAATTTTCCAATGTGAGTATTTTTAACATTTCACGGGACCGGAGCGTTAGTTTTCACTCAGGCTTGCATAATTCGGATGACCGGTCATTTATTCATGCTGCAGATTTGGAACGGATTTTTTCCGGCAACAGTGTGAGCTTTCTCTATAAAGATCCCGGTGGAAACCGCTATTTCGTGACAGGACAACCCATTAAGGCAGGCCAGACCATCAGTTCAGCGCTTTATGTCATGTCCTCTACAGCAAGTATGGAGCAATCCATAGATTCGGTGCGGGTTATCCTGCTGCTCTCGGGAATGGGGGCTTTGGTGCTGGCGCTGGGAATCACCTGGATTATTGCCCGGGTGCTGTCGCGTCCGTTGGTGCAGATGCAAAAAGCTACCCGCAAAATTGCGGCAGGAGAGCTTGAGACCCGGCTGACGATCAGCAGCAATGATGAGATCGGGTTTCTAGCGGCTGCAATCAACGATCTGGCCATCGACTTGCAGCGCTATCGAGACACCCGGCAGGAGTTTCTGGCAAATATCTCGCATGAGCTGCGGACACCGATCACCTATTTACAGGGCTATGCCAAGGTAGTGAAGGGTGAATTATACGAGACGGATGAAGAAAAAAATCTGTATCTTGATATCATTGACCAAGAGGCCCACCGTATCCAGCACCTGGTGGATGATTTATTTGAGCTCGCCAAGATGGAGGAAGGCAAAATTCCGCTACACCTGGAAGATGTGGACTTGAAGCCGATTGTGGAGCATGCGGCCCGCAAGCTGGAATTAACGGCCAAAGAAAAAGGCCTCAGTATTACAGTTTCTTATAGCGGTCAAGCTGTTGAAGTTCGCGGGGACCGCAAACGGATGGAGCAGATTGTCATGAATCTGCTGGAAAATGCCGTGCGCTACACCGATGAGGGCGAGATTAACGTCCAGCTGAATTCTACACCCGACGCCGTACTTTTCATCGTAGAAGATACCGGGATTGGGATTCCTGAAGACGAGCTTCCGTATATCTTTGACCGCTTTTACCGGGTGGAGAAATCCCGCTCACGACAGTATGGAGGTACGGGCCTTGGCCTTTCAATCGTGAAGAAGCTGATCGAGCTCTTGGGCGGTTCGATCCGCATCACCAGTACATATGGTGTGGGCACCCGCTGCGAGGTCAGGTTTCCAAAACATAGTTGAGAACAGTATCAATCTTACTGTGAACTAAAACTAAATAAACCTATTTATATCCAATTGAATTCGACCGAATCGAACTTGATTGAATGGAGTCGAATCTATTCTGAATGTTATAAGTTTCGCATAAACTTTTGGTTTTCAGCATAATAAAGCCTGCACTGGTTTGGATTTTCCTCTGTACTTTCACGAGTGTTGCGGACCGTATATCCCTTATTTGGTCGGATCAGGCGATTCATTAGATCATACGGACACAGATGACGTTACGTAGCCTGTTCCTCTTCAATTCAGGAAGGAATGCACGAAATAACGCCTCCTGAGTCCGTATATGCTAAAGAAACAAGTGTATTCGCAAAATAACGCCTTCTCTGTCCGTAACATTCTGCATTCTTAGACGATAACGAGTTACCAGATCACATTATGTTCAGCCTAAATGCTTCTAAGGTCCCCATACATTCTATGTATTTTATAATTTCATAAGCAATAAAAAAAGAACGCGCAACCACACGCGTTCTTTTCCATTTTCCTATCCCTATGGATGGAAAATAAATAAAAACTTTGAGAAAGGTGGAGAGTAACGGAGGGGATTTTGGAACTGTAGGAGCGGCAGCGTCCGCCTGAAAGCTTTCCGAAGGAAAGCTCGCATCGGAAGCATATACTGTCTGCGGATTTCAACCGCTTATTGCGGTTCAATCATAGAAATCTGCAGACAACAGCGGCCGAAAGTCCAAACATTCCCGCAGTTACGGCTATATACCTTTTCGCTCGTTCTATTTAATTTTCACATCCAACCCAATCTCAATGACTCATCCCAGCCATCCCGCTCATTATCTCAGGATTCACCATCCCGAAGATCATCGCGATATGCGCTACCACAAGAAAGCCGCTGATCAGGATGAAATGTAGTCTCAGCTTGTTTTCATCACTTTGCTTACGGGCAATAAGTCCAAGGTCCAGGAGGGCAAGGGGCAACAGGAAGATGACCCCGCTTAAGTAAAAGCTTACCGCCACTACGTCAACCCAGGTATGCCATTCCCCGTTTGCGGTAATCGGAACAAAGGCGGTAGGGAATAAATACAGAAACACTCCTGTAAAATACAGCCCGGCAAGTATGCTGCATGCCCGGTTAAACGCCCTAAGCGGCCCGTTGAGATTTTTGGTGAACAGAATAATAAATTCGGTCACTGTGATTGTCTCTGCAAAGATGACCGGAATCGCCATAAAAAGAATCAAATTCCATGGCTGATTGTCCGTTAGCAGGGACATGTAATGCGTCATGTTCATGTTAGTTCCTCCATTAGATCAAATAACTGCCATGATCATGTTAGTAAATAAGTGTGTGGAAAGTATGGAGAATCGAAGGTATGATAGTTAAAGCTGTAGAATCACGCAAGTAGCAATTGATCGTGAAGGGAGCACTGCGTAAGTAATGGAGAGACTGCAGAGTATTTTATTTGATCTGGACGGCACCTTAACCGACCCCAAAGAAGGGATCACCAAAAGCGTAGAATACGCGCTGGGCAAATTCGGAATTACCGTGGAGCATCCGGACCTGCTATTGCCCTACATCGGACCGCCCTTATACGATTCTTTCATAGAAATCCAGGGCTTCAGCGCTGAGAAAGCGGCCCAAGCCGTTGAATACTACCGCGAACGGTACCGCACACTGGGAATGTTCGAGAACGCGGTAATACCCGGTATCCCGGAACTGCTTGAGGAGCTGCAGAGTAAAGGCTTCAATCTATACGTAGCTACTTCAAAACCAACGGTATTTGCGGAAGAGATTATCCGTCATTATGACCTGGACTCCTATTTCAGACATGTAGCTGGAAGCAATCTGGACGGTACCCGCTCCAAGAAGAAAGAGGTTATTCAGTATGTGCTGGACGAGAATCACATTCCTCCGGAAACAGCGCTGATGATTGGAGACCGCGAGCATGATATTATCGGTGCCAAAGCCTGCGGGGTAGCCTCTATCGGAGTCATGATCGGCTATGGCTCGGAAGCGGAGCTTCAAAGTGCCGGTGCGGATCATATTGCATACGACGTGAAAGATATTGGTAATATTATCTCACGTATTTACGATAATTTAATTGACGTGAAATAATGCTGTGATCATACTTTTTCATCCGCAGGTTCAATGACTGGTGAATAGTCTTTTTATTTGAGTGGTTGACATTTCATAAATGACATGAGTATTATGTAACCAGCAACACCATATCCAAGGCAATGACCAAAGACATGATATCCTTCGCGGACTGGCCAGAGAAAGAAGTGAACGGTGAGAGCTTCTTACAGAGACCGGCAGGATGTTACCCCTTTGCAGCCGTGGCACTGAACCTTCCCTGCTGTTAGGGACGCTGTAAATGCCACCGTTTTATCCCCGATAACGGATACCAATGAGGATCTAGTATATTATTCTTCCGCCGAACAGCCGGGGGTCGAACGTTGCAGATCAAATTAGGGTGGAACCACGAGCCAGAACGCACTCGTCCCTTTCCGGGAGAGATGCGTTTTTTTGCGTTCTATAACACCAATAAAATCGAAGAAATGGAGGCCACAATCATGGAGATCAATGTAACGCTGCCGGATGGAACAATTAGGAGGTACGCACGCAGCACCACGATTGCGCAAATCGCGGAATCGATCAGCCCTAGCCTGAAGAAGCAAGCAGTAGCCGGCAAAATCGACGGTAGACCCGTTGACTTACATCAAGCGGTTGAATACGACTGTCTCGTTGAAATCGTGATGCCGGAAAGCTCAGATGGACTGTCTATCCTGCGGCATAGCACAGCACATCTCATGGCTCAGGCCATCCAACGAATATATGGCCCATCGAAGATTAAGCTGGGCATTGGTCCGGTTATCGAGGACGGCTTCTACTACGACATCGACACAGCTCAACCGATATCCATAGATGAATTCGCTGCAATTGAGCAGGAGATGCAGAAGATCATCCGGGATAATCTGCCGATTGTCCGGCGGGTCGTCAGCCGCAGTGAAGCAATCGAGTTCTTTGAAGCAAAGGGTGAACCGTTCAAGGTAGAACTGATTCACGATTTGCCGGAGGACGCAGAGATCAGCCTGTATGAGCAAGGGGAGTTCACAGATTTATGCCGGGGACCGCATCTGGTTTCTACAGGCCAGATCAAAGCCTTTAAGCTGCTGAGTGTAGCCGGAGCCTATTGGCGCGGTAATTCCGATAATCCAATGCTGCAACGGATCTATGGAACGGCTTTTTACAAGAAAGCGAAGCTGGAAGAGCATCTGCACATGCTGGAGGAAGCGAAGAAACGTGATCACCGCAAGCTGGGTAAGGAGCTGGGACTCTTCATGTTCTCCGAAGAAGCGCCTGGTATGCCTTTCTATTTGCCCAAAGGAATGATTCTCCGCACTGAGCTGGAGAACTTCTCTCGGGCATTGCAGCGTGAACGGGGATATGACGAGGTCCGCACACCCTTGATGATGAACAACCGGATGTGGGAGCAGTCAGGCCACTGGGACCACTACAAGGATAACATGTACTTTACTCAGGTGGATGAAACGAAATATGCGCTGAAGCCTATGAATTGTCCAGGGCATATGCTCATGTTCAAAAACAGTTTGCATTCCTACCGGGAACTGCCGATGCGTATCGCAGAGTTTGGCCAGGTGCACCGTCATGAATTTTCAGGAGCGCTGAACGGGATGATGCGGGTCCGGACCTTTTGTCAGGATGACGCCCATCTGTTCGTGCTTCCTAAGCAGATCGAAGAAGAAATCGGTGGTGTACTGGAGCTGATCGACTACATCTACAAGGTATTTGGCTTCGAATACAAGGTAGAGCTGTCTACACGGCCGGAAGACTATATGGGTTCGGAAGCGTTATGGGATCAGGCGGAAGCTTCGCTCCAAAGGGTACTGGATGAGCGTGGAATAGAATATCGTATAAATGCGGGGGACGGTGCGTTTTACGGACCAAAGATTGACTTTCATATTCAGGATGCACTGAAGAGAAGCTGGCAATGCGGGACCATTCAACTGGATTTCCAGATGCCGGAGAAGTTCGATCTGACTTATGTCGGTGAAGACGGCGAGAAACACCGCCCGGTCGTCATCCACCGAGCCATCTATGGCTCCATTGACCGGTTCATGGGGATTCTTACGGAGCATTTCAGCGGTGCTTTTCCACTGTGGCTGTCTCCGGTGCAAGTGAAGCTGCTGCCAGTTTCCGAACACTATGCCGATTACGCCTTTCAGGTAAAAAAAGAACTGCTGGCTGCCGGAATCCGCGTCGAACTGGATCTGCGGAATGAGAAGTTGGGTTACAAAATCCGTGAAGCCCAGCTGGAGAAAGTACCGTACATGCTTGTGCTTGGTGAGCAAGAGCAGAGCTCCGCTATGGTAGCTGTAAGAAAACGTGAGGGCGGCGATGCCGGAGTCATGACCCTATCTGAGCTTGTCCGGCGAATTGCAAGTGAGATTGAGGGTAGAGGATAGGTTTTCTTCATTAATATGCCTGCAAAAATAACGGCCTTATGCAGCTCCGTTTTACACAAACGGGGCTGTTTTTTTATATGAATGAGGCAGACAGAGATAATATATGTAATATATAATCA
>NZ_LVWH01000232.1:0-22373 GCF_001909045.1 Paenibacillus sp. P3E
AAGTAATGATGCATTTTGTCATAAAAAGTCTAAATAACAGGAATGAAGCATAAAAAAATCCCTTGAAGGACAATTGACATTCTCCTCAAGGGATTTTATGTAAAAGCAATATAAATGGGCCCACATAAAGCTTAATCTTGTAGATTATTCAAAGAAAACGTTATTGACCACATCGGCCTTTTCTTTTGATGATCCCTGAAATAAATTTTACCTGTAAACTCATCATCCGTTCCAATACAGAGCACATTGCCACCAGGATCACTACCAATTGGAACAAATCCTATAGGGAGTCTATCTTCAAAAATCCTCACTATATCTGGTCCCTGTTCATCCGATATTTTGAACATTTTCGGTATAGGGCGTCTCCCGTTATATTCGCGTAATAAACTTCTGTACTGTTCCGAGAGAGGTTATTCAAACTCCTCCACTACGGGTAAATTCTTGATGGTCTCTCCATCCTCGACATGGTGCCATCCATAACCTTCAGGTGGTTCATCTATCTACTGCATTGTTATAAACTTCTCTTCTCTCAGAAGGCTTCAGACTCTTGATTTTGTCATACTCAGCCTGAGTAGTTATTCCAGCCTTTTCACCCTCAATATCGTCTTTTTTTTAATTCAGCCATTACCCAGCAACACCCACGGATTAACTTCTCCGTAGAGTAGAACGTGATCTTTCTTGCGCTCCAGCTTGAGCCGCTTGAACTTGAACTTCTCCAGAATCCGGTCCACCAGACCCTGGAGCTTTTTGGCCCCCTTCATAAGCCCTTTTTGCAGGCTCTTGATCACGATTTTGCCATTACGGATAATCATGCTGCCGCTCTTGGATGCAAGCTTGGCTCTAGATTTCAGCAAGCTCTTGATGCCCTTGACTCCTGCACCCGCTACGGTCTTCGCACCAGTGGCTGCAGCTCCAACGCCTTTCTTCACGGCTTGTCCGGCTTTGTTCTGCCCTTGCCGATTGCCTTGAAGCCAAGCTCCATCGTCAGTTCCACAAGCCCCATTGCCAGTGCGGTTGCCAGCGTAATGGCGGCAGGCTCGATCATCTTCTGCCAGCCCTGGCTCAGGTAGGTGCCAATGTAGCCCGAAGCTTGGATTATGGTCTGGGCGACGGATTTAATTGCATCTGCTTGCAGATGCAACGTGATACGGAT
Source organism: Paenibacillus sp. P3E (assembly GCF_001909045.1). Classification (NCBI taxonomy): domain Bacteria; kingdom Bacillati; phylum Bacillota; class Bacilli; order Caryophanales; family Paenibacillaceae; genus Paenibacillus; species Paenibacillus sp. P3E. The sequence continues at coordinate 1,154 of NZ_LVWH01000232.1, forward strand.
AAAGTCCTATTCTTCGCATAACACTTTTACTATAGTTATCGTGGTATCCATCTTAAAGATGAGATTTTCACCTTCTCAGTATCAATATTGTTATATAGTAACTATATAGTTGCGAGTAACTTTTAAAAAACAGCAGATAACAAAGGTAACAAAAAACAGGTTAATCATGGTGGTCTCTGACCATAATCAACCCGTTTAATGTAAGGGAATAGCGTTATTTAGGTTATAAATAAAAGCATTGATGTGCGCACAAACAAAGTAAAAAAATCATTATACGGATATTACAAAGTTATTCGTGTTATTGGTTGAATTGTGGGTTTATTAGGAACTAGGCACCCCTTACAGGCTACCTTTCCTCTTTGCACAAGTGAAGGTAGTGACCAAACTCAGGGAATACATCCCAGTTTTTTTCTAGGCTATCTCTAGTCTCACGTTCCTCAACTGAGCCAGTCTTAAAATCTCTTTTTTCCATCGCTATATAGCCATCTTCTTGATAGCCAAAAATCAAACTACTTTCTTCCTTGTCGGTATCTTCTTCATACTCCCAAAACATGACTGTCCTTAAAAAAAGTTTGCCATTACCCAGTACTTCAAAATCATAGTTTAAATACTTGCGAATCACTTCATCATAAAAACCCACCGAAACCCAATCACTTGTCACATTTACTATATACTTGGTTTTTTCGTCTTCAGTTATCACTGCAGTATATGATTGTTTATTTTGATGATATAAAAATGCTGTATGTTCATCAAAAAGGTTCCAAGGCTTTTTTTTGATGTCCGACCATTCATCACAATAATAAATTTTCATAATCAATTATACACCTTCCCATTTATATCCTTAATAAGGATCCTGTTTTTCGTTGCTTCATCAAGAATTGTTTGTGGAATTGGTTTGTTTTGCATAGGCACTTCCAGTATCAATTGACCTTTAAGTTGTCCGCCTTTAAGAGCATTTGGAGTAAAAGCACCATTCGATATTTTTGAACCGGAAGAATATTTTTGGGTAAGTTCTTTCAAATAGCCTATAGCCGTACTTTCTTTAACTTCACTTAGTTGGGTAAACTTTCTCGATACTATTTGCTTATTGGGAACATAAGAGTCAACTACGTACTTTTTGCCCCCCGCTTCTTTTGCTTCCAACTCTACTTCATTATAGGGGTAACGAGGACGATTTTCCTTATTAAACTTATTTCCGGCTTCCCATCGCTCTTTAATCCAATCCGGAATGGTTTTCTTCGTAGGTGCAGTTTCACCCGTTCCCTCAACGCTATTAAAATGAATCTTACTTTTATCTCCATCTGCATTCTTAGAGATCTTAATACGCTCTATATCTTCTAGCTTATTGAGTTTACTATGTTCCGCATCGCTAAGCTTGATCGGCTTCTTGCCATCGAGTTCTAGTTTCTTTAATTCCTTTTCGAGATTCTGTTCCTTGATGTCCCGAAGTTCCCCGTCAATCAGCAGCACCCAAGGATTAACCTCGCCATACAGACGGATATGCTTACCCTTGCGCTCCAGCTTGAACCGTTTGAACTTAAACTTCTGCAGAATCCGGTCCACCAGACCCTGGAGCTTTTTGGCCCCCTTCATAAGCCCCTTTTGCAGGCTCTTGATCACGATTTTGCCATTGCGTATGATCATGCTGCCGCTCTTGGAAGCGAGCTTGGCTCCGGTTTTCAGCAAGCTCTTGATACCCTTGACTCCTGCACCCGCTACAACCTTAGCACCTGAAGCTGCAGCTCCAACGCCTTTCTTCACGGCTTGTCCGGCTTTGTTCAGCCCTTTGCCGATCGCTTTGAAGCCAAGCTCCATCGCCAGCTCCACGAGTCCCATTGCCAGTGCGGTTGCCAGCGCAATGGCAGCCGGCTCGATCATCTTCTGCCAGCCCTGGCTCAGGTAGGTACCAATGTAGCCCGAGGCTTGGACTAGGGTCTGGGCGACGGATTTAATCGCATCCGCTTGCAGATACACCGTGATCAGGTTGATGATCATCGGGAGTGCAGCCGTGATGGCCCCGCCTGTGATGATCTCCGCAGCCACCACGCCAACCAAGATGCCTGCAATGGCAGCCAAAAGCTTCAATCCATTACTCTTCATCCATTTTATTACATATGATTTAATCTGGTCAAACAGCATTTTCGCATTGCCCGCACGAAGTTTCGCGCCGTCAGCTATTTTGCCACCCAGGCTTTGATCCGCCTTTCCGGTATCGAATTCCGCCATGATGCTGTCCATGGTGGCCGGATCGCGGCTGCCTGACAGCTGCTTGCTCTCCCCGTCCTTGAGGTTCGCTTCCTGTACCAGCGCCGGGTCCATCTCACCCGCTTCGACCGACTCCATTTCGATGTCGTCTGCGGTGAGCTTCTCGTCCGCTTGAGGCTGACCGGTGTCCTGCGTATGCTCTGCTGCTCCGCCTTCTGCCGTCCCTGCTCCCATCGGCTTGGAGATGTCTACTCCGAGCAGATACTCCCACATCTTGCCTTCCAAATGGCTGAGCGAACGCTTCGCCGCCTTGCCGAGCGCACCAATCCGTGCGAGCACATCGAGAAATGTAGCAATGAGCAGGTTGCCCAGGGTTGAGATTAACTGGGTGTAGAAGTTCTGCACCGCAGCCAGCGCCTGATCCACCTTCGCGGCCAGGAAGTCCATGACCTGTGTGACTTTGGTTTTGAGCTTCTGCGCCAGCTGGTTGACGGCCTTCACGGCCTTGTTGACGACGCCGTCAATTTTACTGCATATTTTGGCGGCGATGCCCGGGAATTTGGCAAACACCACGGAGACCAGTTTTTTGAGCAGCGTACCCAGGCCTTTGATCAGGGTGGTGATCAGTTTGCGGCCCAGTTCGATAATGCCCAGCACGGCTTGTTTGGCTTTTTCAAAAATGAACTTCACCGCTTTGCGAAGGCCTTCGAAAATAAAGTTGACGGCCTTCTTAACGACCTCAACCACCGCTTCGAGCTTGTCCTTCACCCAGCCGAGGAAGCCGCCTTTCTTTTCTTCCTTGGCCTTTTCCTCTGCATGTTTGCCGTCCGCATCCTTCTTGGCTTTGCTGTAGGCTTGGGTGGCTTCCCGTTCCGCTTCGGTCTGCTTTTTCTGCGCTTCGCGTTCTTTTTCGGTCCGGATGCTGTTGATCTCGCCCTTTTTCTGCTGCGCGGCCGCTCCTGCCTGTCCGGCATAGTCGGCTTCGGCTGCATCCAGCTCGTTTTTCCATTCGCCGCGCAGGTTGTCGACTTCCGCCTTGGCCCCGGCCTGCTGGCTGAGTTGCTTGTTCTTGGCATCAGCTTCCGCCTGCTGGATTTGCGCATGGCTGTCTGCTTTGGAGATCAGCACCTTGCTGTCGAATTTCGCTTTTTCTTTGCTATATTCAGCCTGCTTGGTGCCAAGCTGCTTCTTCATTTCTGGGGCAAGGCTGCGATTGAGTCCGGCAGTCATGTCCGCAGGCACTCCCAGTGCGGGGAGCTTCTTGGCTCCGGGCGCGTTGCCGCCTTGCAGCTCTGTGGAAGCCTTCAGCGTAGAACCGTCCGGTTCGGGATAGATGTCATTCTCACCAAACGGAGTGTGGATCTGGCCTATCTCCGCCTGCTTGGCTGCTCCTACCTGCTGGGAGGCCTCCTGATTGAAGCCTTCGATCTGGGATGGATCCGCCTCGCCGGTCATGCTGATGCCCGGCGGCTGAGCCACAGCGGAACGGATTTCGCCCAACATAGCCTCAGGGTTACCTTCCGATCCGGAAGATCCGATGTTCATTCGCTCCAGGTTCCCCGTAGTCGTGGTCCCGCCGGTGCGCTCGCTCTTATACCCCTCCGGTGCGGAGTGTTTCAGTGGCGCTGGCTTTTTCCGGGCTTGAAAGACTTTGCCTTTCAGCCCTGTCGGGGCTGGAATGGCCGGCAGCCCCTGCCGGGTCTTCAGCTTCTGCTTAGCAAAAGCCTCTGCGGAACCATCCACCGCCTGGGCATAGGCGTCTCCCATCTCTGTTGGCTGAATCCGGGTCAGCTGATCGAGGACTTGTCCCGGATCTTCGCCGTGAATGTTCACCTTCTTGACCTTGGCGGGTGCTTCCTTACCCTCCCCTGCTAAAGCCCCTAGAGCATCTCCGAGTGAAGGTTCCTTCGCTGTTCCCTTGGGCGCAGGTTCCCCCGGAGCTTCCTTCGCTTCCTTTCCCGACTGCGATTCCATTTCCGCCCTGGAATCTTTGCCATCCTTTGACTCTTTGCCGTCCTTGGCGTCCTTGGTGTCCTTAGCTTCCACCGGCTGTTCTTTCCCAGTCTCGTTAGCCTTCGAACCCGTTGCTTCTCCTTCGGCTGGCTGCGGAGCGGCTGCCTTCACTTTTCCGTCCAGCTGTCCTCCATCTGTTTTCCCCTTGTTCTCTTCAGTGGCGGAAGGAAAACTCTTCGCCCGGGGTTTGCCCCACTTTTGGAATGCAAAGTTGCTCTTTGCCTTATTCCCGGACTGTTCATTCTGCTGAGCCTTCGGTTCAGTCTGAGCGCTGACTTGTTGTACCTCGCTTTGTACCCGTTCCAGTTTCTGCTCCTGAGGCTGCTTCTGCTCACTTACTGACGGCTCCATGGTGGCAGAAGGTGCCTCTTGAACCGGTGCCGATAGAGCAGGTTCCTGTTCGGCCTGGGTATTCCCTGCAAACCCTTTCTCTTGCTCGCCCTCCCCTTGCTCACCCCGCTTTGCCGCTCCCGCCTCATTTGTCTGCTTACTTTCCTTGCTATCCTTCAAACGGGATAACAACTGAACCACGGCCCGGTTGCCCAGGGTACGCTGGAGCGCCAGCTTGTCTTCCCGGCTTAAGGAAGCCGGATTCTGCCGGATACGCCTGATGATCTCCACCGGGTCCGGCAGCTTGGTTGCTGCTGGCTTCACAAAAGCCAATGAATTGCTATATGGTTGATGGCTACCCGATGTTTTCTCTTTTTCCTTGCTTACGGTTGCATGGGTCTGCAAGCGGATTCCCCCTTCTGTAAAAAATCGGTTCTATAGATTAAGTAAAATCCATAGCGTTTTTTACAGCCGGGTTGAGAAATTAATCTATTCCGCCTCTCATCAACACAATACGCAACAGTACCAATGTTTAAAGCCAGGCAGGATAACAGTTACTTTTTCTAAACAACAAAAAAAGAGCATAAAACAGAGCCGTTAAGCACTCTACTCTATACTCTTCTGAATCCTATCCTATGATGATTACTATTACTACAAGCAGTACTTCACAAGTGCATCGCGCACGCCATTATTATTATTAGTTCCCGTAATTACATCTGCAGCCGCCTTAACCTCAAGCGGTGAGTTATCCATGGCAATACCAAGTCCGGCGTATGTAAGCATGGAAATATCATTATAATAATTCCCGATGGACAGAACATCCTCTTGAGCTATACCCAAATGTATAGCCAGATTCATTAACGCATTGCCCTTGGAGGCTTCCGGATGCATTAAATCTACGAAAAACTCCCCGCTGCGCACAATATTATACTGCTGTGTCCAAGTGCTCCATTCCCGCTGAGCTTCATCTAGAATATCCGCTTTGGTGAAGACCGTAAACTTGACAACCGGTTCGCGAAAATCCTCCCAGGCCGGGAGCGTCGCTGGTGTCACCCGAAAATGCTCATACATATGATTAGCTTCCGAGGTCAGATTAGCGACATTATCTACATACATGTCAAAGGCAGTATTCACATCATAATGAATATTATGGGCACGGCAGTACTCTATATACGGGTCCAGACCGCGGGCATCCAGTCCATAGATATGCAGTACCTCGCGGTCTTCTACACGCACCGTCGCCGCTCCATTATGTCCCAGGACATACCCGACCAGTCCCATCTCTTCCATTAAAGGAATCGAATTCTGCGGGCTGCGCCCTGTACACAGGACAATCAGCCCGCCCTCCCTTGTCACTTCAGCGATAGCCTCCTTATTTTCAGAGCTCAACTGGTGATCGTCATTCAGGAGCGTGCCGTCTACATCCAGCGCAATCAGCTTGTATTTCATACCCCACCATCCTTGTTCGTCTTTATCTATATCAAACCATTGTATATTACATCCGTTAACAGGGACTGTTAATTTAATCAACCGTGGATAAAACCTCCACTGATTCTCTTAAGTTTCCGCTTCCCCGCCGCCAAGCAGCGCCAGTTCTTCAGCAGTCAACTCCCGGCAAGCCCCGGGTGCCAGTTGCTCATCCAGCTTCAGCCCGCCCATGGAGACCCGCTTCAAGAAAATCACCTTTTTGCCTACCGCCAGAAACATCCGCTTCACCTGATGAAACTTCCCCTCTGTAATGGTCAGTGAAATTTGGGAGAGGGTTTTGCTTCCGCGTTCCCTTCCCAGAATGGTAAGCTGTGCAGGCAAAGTCAAATAGCCGTCCTCAAGCTCAACACCTGCGGCAAAAGCTGCCACATCTGCAACATCCACCTCACCCTCGACCGTAGCCTCATAGGTTTTCGGGACATGCTTGCGGGGCGAGAGCAGCTCATGGGCCAGTTGCCCATCATTGGTCAGCAGCAGCAACCCTACCGTATCCTTATCCAGTCTTCCGACCGGAAAAGGCTCAAACTGTGCATATTCCTGCTTAAGCAGATCCAGCACTGTCCGGTCCCGTTTGTCTTCTGTGGCTGACAATACGCCAGGCGGCTTATTCATCATCAGATAGATGAATTCACGGTAAATTACAGGTTCTCCACTCACCTGGATTCTGTCCGTGTAGGGATCAACATGATAACCGCTATCCTTAATAACGGCGCCATTCACGGTAATCAGCCCTTGCTTCGCCTGTTTGCGGATATCACTGCGTGAACCTTTGCCCATATGGGACAACACTTTATCAATCCGCTGTTTTTTGGCAGCATTTCCTGATGCACTCATCCTTTACGTCCACCTCCAGCCTGCGGGATATTCATTCTTCAGCATACCGTCCTGCCATTTCCCCCAGCCAGCGCTGTACCCGTCGACACAGACAAGCACGTAACCTTTGGCGGAATTGCCAGGCCCTACCGTTAAGCGTTCCTCGGGGATAGACAATGTTTCCCCTTTCAGATAGGAGACCGCTTCACCGCTCCCACTGGATAATGAGAGGCTGCGGATACTTTCGGCGGGATGCAGAGCGGTAGCGAGCGGATGTCCGGGAATAAATCTGCCGCTGCGGATATGACCCGCATACCAGCCGGGACGAATCGTCTTTAGGCCGTTAAGTGCAGCCTTGGGCAGCGGTGAGAGATACAAATGGTCACCGAACAGCACCGGAAATCCGGATGGCTGCCAGCCTAGCTGGTCTTCGGTAAATAGGGAATACGCAGCTCTTGCGGCCTCTTCTCCCCCGCCTTCAGACTGGCGTCCAGGCGAAGTACCGCCGGACTTGCCGGAGGTTCGCCCCCCTTTGCCACCCCGTCCGCTTACCTGTCGGGCAGAACCAGCTCTGGCAGTGGCCTCACCCTTGACTCCATTGTTCCGCGAAGAGACGGAAAGTGTTCTTTCCGCAACAGCCTGTCCCGGATCGGATGCAGTCTCCTCTGGAGAACGGGGACTTCCGTCATGGCGCAGTACAGCCATAAAATGCCCCTCGCCTTTGACCTTATGCGGCCACAGCCGGGCAGCTCCGGACAACCCTTGAAGTCCAGGTGCAAAGGAACCTGTTCCGCCTACAGTAACAAGCGAAAACTCAGGATGAGTATCCAAAAACTCACTGATCGTACCTTCGTTCTCCTCCGTGGCAAAGGTACATGTGGAATACACCACGGTTCCCCCCGGCTTCAGCGCTTTTACGGCTGAATTCAGAATGTCCCTCTGCATAGCAGCATACTTCAACGGCGTTTCAGGCTCCCACTGCTTGACCATATCTTCATCCTTGCGGAACATGCCTTCACCCGAGCAAGGCGCATCGATCAGAATACGGTCAAAAAAAACAGGAAAAGCCGCAGCAATCCGTTCCGGACTTTCATTCAATACGATTCCGTTGCGGACACCGTACAGCTCCAGGTTCTTAGCCAGGGCCTTGGTCCGCTCCGGGTGGAGATCGTTGCTGATGAGAAGCCCTTCACCCTTCAGCTTGGCCGCAATCTGCGTAGATTTACCTCCTGGCGCGGCACATAAATCAAGCACATAATCGCCTGGTTGTACGCCGAGCAGCTCTACCGGAGCCATCGCACTTGGCTCCTGAATATAGTACAGTCCCGCATGGTAATACGGATGTTTGCCGGGTCTCGCCCCTTCTTCTGTATAGAACCCGGCTGGGCACCAGGGAATTGGAGCAAGTTTGAAGGAAGAGAGCGTGCGCAGTTCCTCCACCGATATTTTTAATGTGTTGGCACGAATGCCGCCATAAGGAGTCTCCTTGTACGACTCTGCAAATTGCTCATACTCCGGTCCCAGCATTTCCTTCATGCGCTGCATAAAAGTGCCGGGCAATTGCACTGCCATGATGCCGTCCTCCAATAATCAAGGAACACCCCTGCGGGTGCTCCTGTGGTAGTCTTGCTATTCAGAATTCCCTATTCGCGCGGTAGGAAGTTAGTGGTCTCTGAGGACCACGGCGCTGTGGATGATTGGGTACAATCTCTTTACCTGCAGCGGTCACTTCTTCTACCAGAATCGGGTCAATCAGCTCAATCGTGAGATCATAATATTCAAACGGCTGGTCCGCATAGGAGTCCAGCTTACGGGCATAATCTTCAACTTCACGGACCAGCTTCGTAAGATTGATTCCCAGGGTATCCCCAGGATACTGCTGGAGCACCTCATGCGACCGGTTCAGCATCATTAAGCCGCCGCGCACATTGTTGTTCCGGAAATGATACAGTCCTACTGCAGTCTGCAGCAGAGCCTTGTACAGCGGATCACGTTCCCTGGCCAGCCAGAGCTCTTCAAGCACCTCATGACATTCAAAATAATCCCTGTCCCGGTTGAAGTAGACCAGGAAAGCCAGGTACAGCGGTTCATAAGCCATCCGGCAGACTGTCCTTTTTGGCATTCGACAACAGCTCGCGCACATGTTCCAGCAGGTCCTTCATCGCTTCCATATCCTGCGCCTGCCAGATCTGATTGAAGCGTTCCTGGCTTTCAATGGCTTCATTCACCAGATGGTAGAAGTACAACTGATGTATGGCTTTCAGAAGCTGGGTCGTTGTATTCGAATTTTCCTCGAAGGTTTTCTGCGCCTCCAGAATTTCTTCACGGATACTGGACATTTCACTGTCCAGTATAGACGCGGCTTCCGCAGCCGTCTTCAGGCGCAGCCGCATTTCATCAGGCAGGCTTTCCCGGTATTTGTAATTCAGGGAATGCTCAATGGTTGCCCAGAAGTTCATAGCGAGCGTGCGGATCTGAATCTCGGCGAGCACGATCTTTTGCCCCAGGGCTGTCTGCACCGGATATTTAATGATCATATGGAAACTGCGGTAGCCGCTTTCCTTATAGTTCGTGATGTAATCCTTCTCGTAAAGAACCTCAAGATCCTTGCGGGCGCGGATATATTCGGCCACTCTGCGGATATCCTCCACGAACTGGCACATGATGCGAATGCCGGCAATATCCTCAATCCCTGTTTCCAAATCCTCCATTTTTACATTTAAGCGTTTGGCTTTCTCCAGTATACTTGACAGCCGCTTGACGCGCCCGGTTACGAACTCGATCGGTGTATACTCTTCTCTTTTCTTGAGCTCCGAACGCATTGTTTTGAATTTAACCTTCAATTCCTCCACAGTTTGTTCATATGGAAGTAAAAATGTTCCCCAGTCCCTGACGTCCATCGCCTTCGTCCTCCTGTCCATTCATCCTTCAGTGATGATCAGCGCCCACTGCTTCTAGGATATGAGAGAATCCGTCCTGCCGCAGCAGCTTCCGTAATCCGGCATGCACTCTGCGGTTAACCTCCGGTCCTTCATAGATGAGAGCTGTATAAATTTCGACCAGACTCGCGCCTGCCCGGATCTTGTCATATGCGTCCTGGCCGGTAAAAATACCGCCCGAACCAATGATCGGCAGCTTACCTCCTGTCTGGCGGTAAATCCTGCTGATAATTTCCGTGGAGCGGTCACGCAGCGGCTTGCCGCTGAGGCCACCTGTCTCTCCTGCCTTGTCACTCTTAAGCCCTTCCCGGCTGAGTGTGGTGTTGGTGGCAATCACACCGTCCATTCCGGCGTCAGCGATTGTATGTACCATATATTCCAGTTCGCCGTCGCTGACATCTGGCGCGATCTTGACCAGCAGGCTTTTGGAAATGCCGCTCTGTTTGTGCTGAAGCTCCATCTCCTCCTTAACCTGGGCAAGAAGATTAGACAGCTCGCTGCCATGCTGAAGACTGCGCAGGTCCGGCGTATTCGGCGAGCTGATATTGACCACAAAAAAATCACCGTACGGATATAGCGTACGGATACACTGGCGGTAATCCTCATGTGCCGACTCATTAGGCGTTGTTTTGTTACGCCCGATATTCACCGCGACCGGAATTCTTCGTTTCCCCAGCGCCTTGAGCCGTCGTGCCATCGCATCAGCACCTTCATTGTTGAAGCCCATACGGTTGATCAGCGCTTCGTCAGGCAGCAGCCGGAATAACCGCGGACTGTCGTTTCCAGGCTGTCCTTTCGGTGTTACCGTGCCCACTTCCATAAATCCAAAGCCAATGGAAGAAAATCCTCCCACAGCCTCAGCATTCTTATCCAATCCTGCCGCAAGTCCCACTGGAGTCGGGAAATGCTGGCCGAATAAATCCACTGCAAGATCGGCGGTCTCGGGAACGCCGTACATAAGACGCATCGCGCTATTGCCACCGGGCACCAGATCTGATTTGTTCAGTCCGCTAATGACGAGATGGTGCGCTTTCTCCGGGTCCATTTTAAAAAAAATAGGTTTGCCTAAATGTCGATACAGCACCGTTCTCGCTCCTTCAAAGGGAACCCTTAAGTAGGTCAGGTGACTCCCCGATTCTGTAGGTTTCTTCTTAATTTTAGCTGTTTCCGGGGGAAAAGAAAAGTTTTTTACCGGGCGGAGTTTCCGAACGAAATGCAGAGTATAGTAATTTTGTTGTAAACGCATTACAATGTAAGGGTAATCAATGATAAATAGAGAAAGAAGGATGCCCAATATGTCTACAAAACGCAAACCTCCAACACTGCAGCAAAAAAAAGAAGAAGTCAACCGCAAAGCCATACTATGGATCAGTGTTAGTCTGGTGCTGCTGGTTCTTCTAATTGTTGTTCTATTTATTGTTGCAGGAAACTAATTCAGCCAATGGTAGACTTTGTTGGGGTTGGTCTGATCTAGCGGTGTGCCGGAAGGGAAACTTTCCTCAGGCAACAGCAGTCCGTCAGGCAGAACCCCTTTACTAATCTGGACCTTCGTCCCCATCGGTACCATTGCGAACAGCTCCTCCACATCCCCGCGTTTCATACGGATACAGCCCAGTGACTCATCCTTGCCGATACTGTCCGGCTCATTTGTGCCGTGTATGGCATAATTTGTGTCCGAAAGCTGCATACCGCGGCTGCCAAACTCCCCATTGCTATGCCCGTTCGGATTGACCACCTTATCCGTAATCGCAAATTCTCCTTCAGGTGTCCTGTTCCCCCCAAGCCCAACCTCATAGTTCCGCAGAATGACACTGCCGCTGGTTACTGCCAGACGGTGATTTTGTTTATCCACGATAATTTTCAGCGGACTGCTAAAAAAGGGCTGCTGCGTCTCTTTGCTTTTACCAGTCTTGGCACCCAGATTCCCTGCTTCTTCACCCACTCCCGTCGTTGGCACAGGTGAAGCTGTACCTGCTGAGGATTGGGGCATCTGCGAATTTAATGCTCCCCGAAGCGCACTGAATTCCTGCTTCATGAGCGGCGTCGTCCCCCCGAGATAATTCCCCGGAAAAGGTTTGGCCAGCTCCTTTAACGATTTTGGCAACGTACCCTTACTGTTCTGATAAGATCGGATAGCGCTCCAAAGTGCCGCCAACTCTTCCTGCTTATCCTGCCATATTGCTGCCTGCTTCTTCAGCCCGCCAGCTTCCGGCGGTACACAGGCACAGGCTGCCGGATCATAAGACTGGTATACAGTCTTCCCTTGCTTGTTCTTCTCGACCGTAGCCACAAGAGGCAGGTTACTCTTCCAGACCAGCCAGCGTCCCGACTTTTTCATAGCAAGAACTGCTGTTTCGGAAGGAGCCTTCCGGCTCTGCATAATCTTCACCAATGCCTGGCCCGCCGAGGCCATGTCTTCACCTGCTGCCGTAAAAGCCATGGCCGGCTGAGCTGAAGTTTCAGTTGCATCCTCTGACGGTTCCGCAACCGCCGGCTCTTTCAGGTTACCGGTAACAGCAGCCGAGGCTGGCTCTCCGGATTCGTCCGTACTTGCCACAGGGGCCAGCGCTGAGGGGATCACCACGAGCAGAAACAGCATCAGCGCAAGGAATGTCCGGCGCATCCGCAGCCTGGATTCGCGCCGCTGCCGGCCCTCCCTGAGAAGACCTTCCTCATATTCACGGAGCATATCCGCCGGTACCTTACTATGCTCAAAGGCTTCATATACTTCACCCGCCTGGTTGAAGCAATAGTTGGCCTTCCCCTGCTGGCCGTTCTTATAATATTCCTTACCAAGCAAGTACCATGCCATCTTGTTTTCAGGATGCAGTTGAACATATGCTTTGAGATGCTGCGAGTTTTTCATCGGGGCCTCCGCGAATTGTGAAGTACTTCAATCAATCTTTATATTTTATATCGGCCGAAGTATTAAAAAAAGACATCCCCAGCCGCATTTATAACGGCAAAAAGATGTCTTTCTGGAATAATAAGGATCAGCAGCAAGGTGAACCTTAGCTCTGATCCTTATCTTTTGCGCAGATACGAATAACCCGTAGGACTTTAGCCCTCTTTATTAAAAGGCACGTCTGCAATTTTGATGGAGTCCGTTGGACATCCGTCAGCAGAATCCTGCAGATCATCGAACAAATCATCAGGAATCGCGGTTACCCCGTGGTTGCCGTCGTTTTCGTAGATCACTTCTGCCAGGCCTTCGTCATCGTAATCAAAAATATCAGGGGCCGTCGCGCCACAAGCACCACATGCGATGCAAGTATCTTTTTCGACCCAAGTGTATTTAGCCATTTTATCTCTGCCTCCCGTTGAACAATACAGACTACTGTAGCAGCCTGTTATTTTTCTCATATTAATATAAATAGAAAACAATATCAATGAAATTTCAGCACATTTCCATTTTCACCGTTTCATGAGGAACGCCAATCGGACGTTAGAAGTTGGCCCGGATCACTCCTCAGCAGGGTCTACTTTATGAAGATTGTCCTTCTGCAGGGAAGTCCCCCGCTCCTTGTGGTTACGCAGACGCGCTGAATGACTGTCGCTGAGCATCCCTGCCGTTAGTACTGCATTCTCGCCGAACTTGTTACGCAGCATGTCCATCGTTTGGTTAAGCGATTCTTTCTTCGGCTGCCGCTGGTAATCGAACAAATCCAGCTGAATTGCAGAATCCTCCTTAGCGGTCAGTCCATGCAGTGTGACTCCCAGCAGCCGCACAGGCTTGTCACCTTTCCAGTGCCGGGCGAACTGGTCGCAGGCTGTCTTATAAATATCCTCGGCGCTCTCCGTAGGCGTCTCCAGCTGGCGTGATCGGGTGATCGTCTTCATATCCGGCGTGCGGATCGTGAGCTGCACCCCTGATGCTACCAGTCCCTGCTTCCGCAGCCGCCTCGCCACCTGGTCGCTCAGATTCAGCAGAATCGGCCGCGCTTCAGCCAATCCGACAACATCACTCGGAAGTGTTGTAGTGTGCCCGATGGACTTGCTCTGCTCCCGTTCCGGGTTCACAACGCCGTAATCAATTCCATTCCCCGCCCGCTTCAGCCATGAACCCATCACTCCAAAATGCTCAACAAGCATCCGCTCTTCTGCTGCCGCGAGTTGACCGATGCTGTAAATTCCAAGTTTACGCAGCTTCTCTGCCGTCTTGCCCCCAATACCGAACATTTCATTGCAGGGCTTATCCCACAAAACACTCGGCACATCACGCAGCCGCAGCACAGAAATGCCGCTGGGCTTCTTCAGATCGGATGCAATCTTGGCCAGCAGTTTGTTCGGGGCAATACCGATAGAGCATGGCAGCCCAAGCTCCTCCATAACTCGCCGCTGAATTGCTTCGGCTATATCTAAAGGCGTACCGAATTGACGTGAACCGGTAATATCGAGATAACATTCATCGATCGAGACAGCTTCCAGGAGTGGAGTATAACTATATGCAATCTGCATAAAAGCGTTGGAGTACTTGCGGTAGAGATGAAAATCCGGCTTAATTAATAGAAGCGAAGGACAAATGCGCAGTGCCTTCTGTACCTGCATACCCGTTGAAATTCCAAGTCTGCGCGCAGCATAGGAACAGGTAACGATGATCCCCCTGCGGAGCTCTACACTGCCGGCAACGGCCGTTGCTTTTCCTTTGTATTGTTCAGGGTCTTCTGCCTCATGCACAGAGCAGTAAAAAGCATTCATATCCACATGCAGAATAACTCTGCCGCTTGCCGGATAATAGTGATCCACATTCTGCACAATATCTACCTTCTTATCTTCAGGGTTTCCATTGTCAAATTCAGCATACCTCTTCTCCCGGCGCAAGGTCAACCGGACACAGAGCTCCTGTAAAGTTCTTTGTTACATTCCCGCGTAAAAATGCTATAATATAAAAATTCATTTACCTAAAACGTATATTATTATGGCCCACCAAACCTAATCAAATGCTCAAACTTAAGGCATCTGCTAATGAAGCGAGTGTTGTATGAAGCCGTTTCAGAAGTACTGCTCACAAAACTTTTAGGAGGACTCTCATGTCTAAGTCCATTTCCATCTTCGATACGACGTTGCGTGACGGCACCCAAGGTGAAGGCATCAGTCTGTCGGCGGATGACAAGCTGAAAATTGCCAAGAAACTCGATGATCTGGGTGTTCATTATATTGAAGGTGGCATCCCGGGGAGCAACAACAAGGACATTGAGTTTTTCAAAAGAGTCAAGGAACTGCACTTGAATGCCAAAATCACTGCATTCGGCAGCACCCGGCGCAAGAATTCCATTACTGAACAGGATGACAACCTGCAGAGAATGATTAATGCCGGTGTTCCGGCAGCCACCCTGGTCGGCAAGACCTGGGACTTCCATGTTCACACAGCCCTGCAGACCACTCTGGAAGAGAATCTCGCCATGATCGGTGAGTCTATTGCCTATCTGAAACGTAAAGGCCTGGAGGTCATCTTCGATGCAGAACACTTTTTCGACGGTTATAAGAACAATCCCGAATATGCTTCTGCCGTCCTGACAACGGCACGTGAAGCCGGTGCAGACTGGCTGGTAATGTGCGATACGAATGGCGGAACACTTCCGAATGAAATTCAGGAAATGGTCTCCGGTATGGCCCTTAAGCTCCCTGGTGCTTCACTTGGGATTCATACCCATAACGACTGCGAACTCGCCGTCGCAAATACACTCAGCGCCATCAGTGCAGGTGCGCGGCAGGTACAGGGAACGATCAACGGTTACGGCGAACGCTGCGGAAACGCCAACCTCTGCTCGGTTATTCCTACTCTGCAGCTCAAAATGGGGTATCCCTGCATCCCTGGTGATTCCTTGCCCCAGCTCACGAATACCGCCCACTTTATCAGTGAGGTTGCCAATGTGAATCTGCCTGTAAATCAGCCATATGTAGGCAACGCTGCATTTGCGCACAAAGGCGGCATCCATGTATCGGCAATCCTGCGGGATTCCCGCACTTACGAGCATATTGCCCCCGAACTGGTAGGCAACAAGCAGCGGGTGCTCGTCTCCGAGCTTGCGGGTCAGAGTAATGTTCTGTCCAAGGCACAGGATATGGGCCTCAGCCTGGATCCAAGCAGCGAGCAAGCCCGCAAGGTGATCGACAAAATCAAAACTCTGGAGCATCAGGGGTACCAGTTCGAAGGTGCCGATGCTTCCTTGGAACTACTCCTGCGCGAAGCCACCGGAGAGGTAAACGAACTGTTCACCTTTGAATCCTTCAAGATGCTTGTGGAGAAGACAGCTGATCACCCCGTTGTCTCCGAGGCCTTTGTCAAGCTCAGAGTCGGCGGTGAGAGCCTCTATACCGCTGCTGAGGGTAACGGTCCAGTTAACGCACTGGACAACGCATTGCGTAAGGCTCTACTGACCTACTTCCCTCAGCTCAAAGACATGCATCTCTCAGACTACAAGGTACGTGTGCTTGACGAGAAGGATCAGACAGCTGCAAAGGTTCGTGTACTGATTGAGTCCAAGGATTTCAATAACACCTGGAGCACCGTCGGGGTATCCAGCAATGTGATTGAAGCCAGCTGGGAAGCGTTGGTGGACAGTATGCGCTATGCGCTTCTGGGGCAGATCTCCCTGCAGAATGAAACCGAAGCAAACCAGGCGCCCAGAGGACTCGTGAATCACTAGTTGAGCCAAGCATTTTTATGGTCCGGTCAAGACAAAGCCCCTCGCAGCCGGGAATATCCCGCATTGCAGAGGGGCTTTGCCACCTAACCGCTAGCTGCCTGTTCAGGAACCGGTAAGGGTGATGATTTTCTTTTCAAGCTCTTCCGGAGATAGAAACCCCAGGATTACCTCGGAGATGACTCCGTTTTTGTCTACAAGCACATTTGTAGGGAATACCATCCCTTTATATTTGTCGAATACCTCGCCCTTCAGGTCATACATAACGGGGAAAGCCAGCATATATTTTCGGACAAAACGCTCCGCATTGGGCTTGTAATCCTGGCTGGTCACATTGATCCCATATACATCGAGGACATTTTTGTATTTTAGCGCCAATGCATTCAGTGTCGGTGCCTCCTGCTGGCAGGGATCGCACCAGGAAGCCCAGAAATTCAGCAGCACTGCTTTATCCCGTGGGCCGCCTATAGTATAGCTTTTACCGCCTTCCTGGAGGGAAAACTCCGGGGCCAACAGCCCGGCATTCATTCCACTTTCCGGTTCAGAGCTTTGCTGAATCGCCGGGACTGCTTCCGGCTCAGATTTCGTGGTTCGCTCCACCGCCAGAAAGACTAAAAAAACAATGACGGCCAGCACCGTTATATTTCGTTTGTTTATTGCTTTCATAGTTGTTTGTCCTTTGCAAGTGAGATGGTTTTCTCCTATTGTACCCCCAATGTCCATAGTTTCAAACCATTCATGATCTGCAAAAAATAGAACAAAAAAAGAGGATTCCGTCGATGACGAAATCCAATGAAGAGAGAGGGGTGAACAAGTGACAGCATTCCAGGGAAATATCCAGCCGATTAAGCTGAATACATCCGTACAGCAGGCGCTGGGGAAGCACTTGCTGTCCTGTTATCCGCATGAAGCATGCGGTGTACTGCTGGGTACTGCCGCAGCGGGGGGCATGCGCATTGACAGGTATCTGCCTCTGCGCAACGTAGCGCCTGACCCGCTGCATACTTTTGTCCCTGATCCGAAAGAATGGATTAGAGCACTTTATCTTGAGCCGGCACCTGTTGGCTTGTTTCATTCCCATCCGCATACCGCACCTTGGCCGTCCAGCGCAGATATTCAAGGACTGCCTTCACTAGGGCCAGAATTTCAGATCTATCTGATTGGTTCTCCTGGTCCGGAGAGCGGGGAACCTATGTGCTTGCACGGGTTTCAAATCCTCCGGCAGCCGAAACCCTCCGGTCAGCTAATCTATAAGCTGCTGCAATCTCCTGTCATGCTCTGCTGAGATAGGAGTATAGATCCCCTAAAGTCTCTACCTGTTTCTTCTGTGAAATCTCCCGCATATAGCTTACCCATAGCTTTGCCGTCATTTTGGCATCCTCCAGCGCATGGTGACGGCCCTGAATTGGAATGTCATGGATGGCAAGCAGCTCATCCAGTGTGTAATTGCTACGGTGAGGTTCCAGCCAGCGGGCCAGCATCATCGTATCCAGCACTCTGTGGGTTAGCTGAACCTTTGATGTTTTCCACAGAGCCGCATTCAAAAATGATTTATCATGATTGCTTCCATGCGCGACCAGTACCCGCTGCCCTACAAAAGACATGAAATTATGCAGTCCATCGATCAGTGAAGGTGCTTTGGAAGTCATCTCTTCCGAGATCCCGGTTAGCTTCGTAATATCCTCCGGAATCGTGGTTTGGCAATTCACCAGCGTGTAGAAGCATTCCTCTTCCTTGATTTCTTCCCCCACGACCTTAATGGCGCCAAAAGACAGAATCTCATCACCATGCTGATGGGAAAAGCCTGTCGTTTCCAGATCAAAGATTACCGTTTCTAATTCAGAGAGCGGGGTATGCAGTACTTCAGGGCGCCGCTTCTCACGCATAAGAGATCTGATAAAGGCCATTTGCTGCGCAGTTTGCTGTGCCGTTTCCCCGCCCCTTATGGACGCGATGGCGGATGGCATTCCGCCCTGTCTCAGGTTGTTCCAGAACCCTCCGCCTTTGTTCGGCTCCTTCATGACTGCCTCCTTTCCGCTGACCGTAGCTGACGCTGCAGGGCCTTGTGGAGGCGCCTGACCAGCAGCAGGCTTTCCCGAAGCGCGGACATGAACTGCTTGTTCTTCAGATCATTCTCAGCAATATAATCACTGCTGGATAATAATCCATCCTGAACTGTAAAAGGGGTATTCACACGCATGCGCAGAGCAGTCAAAAAAGCCCGCCGGATTTCTTCCAGATGCTCGTACTTCCCCAGCTCTGCCAGATGCTCCAGCCGCTTCAGTGTTGAACTGTCCCACACACCATGCAGCAGCGACAAGTGCCTGACGATATTGACCAAAGGAATATAGACACCATACTTAACATCAAAGCCGCCGGCATAATCACCAAAACGCTCTGTAAGTACCTGCCCCAGTAAATTAAGCGTTGCCTTATGACGGACTGTATTGCGAAGCACAGCGGTAGACAGCTTCATGTTATTCACAAATCCGGCATGGAAGGCTTCACGCCACTCCTTAGACAATGCAATACTCCCGGCCACATGGCGCATATCTGAAGCGATAATGAGATAACGGATCGGCTCCCACTCAAGCTGGTTCATCCAGCCTTCCAGCTGCTGTTTCCATTCAGGCAGAGTCTTGCGCCACAAGGATTCGGAGCACATGACTTTCCCGTCGCATTTCTCATAGCCAACTTCCTCAAGCAGATTAGATAACATCACACCGAAAGCTTCAAAATAACTTTTCTTAAGTCCATCCGGCTCACCTTCAACAATTAGCCCGTTATCCTGATCACTCCACATTGTAGCTTCCTGTCTGCCGGCACTGCCGAATACAATAAAGGAATAGGCACAGGGAGGCGGGCCGTAGCCCGCCTCCTTCATCTGCGCCTCACATATGTTGACTGCTGTCCCGGCAATCCGGTCATGCATATCATTGACCCGGGACATCCATTCCTCAATCGGAATAACGTTTAACTGCTCCAGCAACACTTTTTGACAAGCGGTACGCCTTGCCTTAAGCTCCTGCGGCGAACCGGCTGTTACGATGGACAAATAACTTTTATCTTCGTTCCAATCTGCCATCTCCATCGAATCCACACGGTCCGCCTCCCAACAAGTAAAGTGATAAGTTATTTAAGATTTAAGGGGTTTGGATTCTGATTCTGCGATCAATTTCATTTGTTCCGGATAACCGTAAGTACCATGCTCACTGATATCTAGACCCATCAATTCTTCTTCCTCAGTAACACGAAGTCCGATAGCCATCTTCATTACATACAGAATGATGAAGGACATTACAGCTACGAATATGAACGTACCCGCTACGCCGAGAATCTGGACTCCCAACTGGTGGAATCCTCCACCGTAGAACAAACCAGCCTTACCTACAAGTGCTCCTTTAGTGATCAGATCAGGTGCTGCGAACAACCCCGTGGAAACCGCCCCCCACATCCCTGCAATACCGTGTACGGAGAAGGCATAGATAGGATCATCAAGTCCAGCACGCTCCAGCCACTGTGAAGTCATGAATGTAAATGCTCCAGCGATAAAGCCAATCAGGATAGCAGCCCAAGGCTCTACATATGCACAAGCACCAGTGATAGCAACCAGCGCAGCCAGAACCCCGTTCAGCATTGCCGGAATATCCGATTTTCCAAAGTACAACCAGGATGCGATTAGTGCAGCCAGACCGCCTGCTGCAGCTGCGATGTTAGTTGTCAAAGCCACATGTCCGAAGAAACCGCCCATAGGGGACAACGCACTACCTGGATTGAATCCGAACCAGCCAAACCAGAGGATGATTACACCAAGTACAGTAAATACCTGATTATGACCAGGAATGATAACAGGTTTACCTTCTTTATTAAACTTGCCAAGACGTGGCTTAAGCAAGATGGTTGCTACTACTGCAGCCGTTGCACCTGTAAGATGGACAACTGTCGAACCTGCATAGTCCTGCATTCCCAGTTCTGACAACCAGCCGCCGCCCCATACCCAGTGGGCAACAACCGGATAAATCACGATAGAGAACAATATTCCGAAAACAATGTATACGCTAAGTTTTGCCCGTTCGGCCATACCACCGGATACGATAGCCAAGGAGACTGCCGCAAAAGCCATTTGGAAGAGGAACTTAACATTTAGGGTTACATCGGAGAAGGCGAGGGAATCAAATGAAGCCCCTTGGGTATCCCCACCGTACAGGAAACCTGTAGTCCCGAAAAAACCATTGCCGTTACCAAATCCAAGACCAAAACCGATAGCCCAGAAACACAAGCTTGCAATTGCAAGTGTCAGTACCGTTTTGCCGGCAACATGACCGGCGTTCTTCATCCGTACTGAACCGGCTTCAAGCATTGCAAATCCCGCTTGCATAAAGAATACCAGAATGAAGGCCAGGAAAGTAAATACTGTATCCAATCCGATTTGCAAATCCGGCGCTGTCGGGCCGCTAGCCGCGAATGCGCTAACCGGATAGGCCATCAATGTAATCATGGCCAAAAACATCACTATCATCTTTTTTCTCATTCTTTACCCCACTCCCCAATGTTATATTTTCTAACAAAGCGTGAAACTCTTAATGTCATTATAATCAGAAGTCAGGTAAATTGACAAGACTATTTTTTTGAATGCTTTATTTAATTTATGGAAGCTCCTGTTTTCCCCAACGAACTGCATCCCCTCTATATCTTTCGGATAAGCCGCAGAATTCCCCAGCTTCTTATGAGACGTAACATGATAGCGGATACATGGAAACCAATATATTTGAATTCATTTATATG
>NZ_LVWH01000233.1:0-22153 GCF_001909045.1 Paenibacillus sp. P3E
CTGAACAAATACCGTATGAAGGCGAGCATGAGCCGCAAGGGGAATTGCTATGACAATGCCTGTATCGAATCCTTTCATAGCATCCTAAAGAAAGAGTTTGTCTATTGCACCAAATTCAAAACAAAACAGCAAGCGCAGGATGAGATGTTCCAGTATATTGAGTTTTTTTATAACCGCAAGCGAATCCACAGTGCACTGGGTTATCTTTCCCCTGTCCAATTTGCAGCGAAGTTCAAAAAGAAAAAGACCGCATAAATCTATTTTTTTATGTCCACTTTCTTGACGGAAGTCCAAAAGTATACTTAAAACAGCCGAAAATCAAAAGTTCGAGTAAAATGATGCTATTTAAGTTTACTTTTTCCACATAAACGTCCTGAAACTAAATAAATGTACAAATTAGATTTCCTTTTTCCACCTAATTCTGAGATTGAATGTTGGTCAAAGGACAAATGCGATTCACTGTTGATCATTGATTGAACGTGACCGGCAGCTGGGCAATTGGAGAGACAAGTAACCGGATAAAGGGGCCCATCTGACTACAGTACATAGCTTGTAGGTTACTCGAAACATAACCTCTGCAACCCGCAAACCCACAAACTCGTGCCATCCGTTGGCCATGTCCGCCGTTAATCAAACTACTTAATAAAACTAATGAAAGTACTCCAGAACCCCGTGTACCAGCTCGTAACGGACAATTCTTTGCAGCCCGGCGTCCGGGGAAGGGAGTAGCCAGCCTTTTTCGGTCAGACTGCGAAGTATTCGAATCGCCGTTTTGTAGGTAATATCGAAATGCTCCTCCACATCCAAGGGGCGGATGGGACGTGCCAGTTGAACGGCCAGCCGGATGATCTCCTGCTCCATCAGCTGAACGCGCGATACAGGCGCTTCAGACGGTTGGTATTTACTTAGAACCATACGCAGCAAGGTCATGCAGAGTTCTGGGCGTTGTTCCACATCATCATAGGCAAAAGAAATCACATGGTAGCCCATGGCGTATAGAAATGTTTCACGGTTGAGCTCGCTGCAGTATTTCTGCCTGTCCATATCACGCACATGTGACGCAAAGCCTTTGATTTCGATGAGCAGCTTCACATACCCGGGCAGCCAGGCGAAATCGGCAAAATAGGATCTTCCTCGCCAGTCGGTCACCTCATATTCGGGATGAAGCCCTGTAAAGTTACCCCGAAGCGGCCACCAGACATTGCGCAGGAATAAGGCTTCCGCGTGCTGATGACCCCTCTCCAGCCTTCCCCGCCGTTCTCCCGCAGGTCTGTCCGTCAAATGTCCTTTGATAAATTGCAGATGTGCTTCTTCAAATATCAATAGATTCACTCTCCCTGGAAAAATAGAAAACGCCCCGGCTTCCCCTTGGAGGGCAACCGGGACGTTCTTCGTCTCGCTTCAATAAGTATAGGTTAAGCACAAAGTATAGGTCAAACACGAAGTACAGATTAAGCAGGAATTATAGGTCAAACAAGCGGATAGGGCTAGAACAAACACCGCAAACACCGGCTACTTTACCCCAATCCTCATCCGGTAGCTGATCAGCACAGGCAGTGTCCGGCCTTGGAAATATGGCTCCACCTTTGCTGTGAAATCCGCAATATCCTGTGCTAGGGCGGCAGGAGCAAGCTTCAGCACGGTTTGGATACCGCCTTGACTGAGCGTAAGTCCGACATAACGCTTTGCATCGCAGTCCTCCATGTTATGAAACACCATTTCCCGCACATAAGAAAATGCACCGCTGGCTTTTATTCTGGCTAAATGGCCTGCTTTGTCCCACTTATGCGCCTGTTCGGCTGCGGGTTGTAGCTCGGCCAGCAGATCATCTGCTGCTGCGATCAGCTGATTGTAGCGAACTTCAATATCCGGCTGCAGGGCAAGCGGCCAATCACAATCATAAGCGGCGAATACGCCGCCCGGACACAGACAGCGGGAGATCTCCTGTAGCGTGCTGGCCGGGTCCATCCAGTGGAACGACTGCGAGCAGGTGATAATGTCTACGCTGCAGGGCGGAAAAGGAAGCTGATTGGAGAACCCCTGGACAAACGACAGGGTTTCTGCCCCGCTGCCGAGGAGATGCAGCTTCTCCAGCGCTTTGCCAAGCATATCGGGGTTAGGCTCCACTCCGGTTACGGCATCCGCGGCATCCTTCCATAGAAAGGTGGACAGCCCGGTTCCACAGCCCACATCGGCCACCCGTGAAGGCCTGCGGCCCAGGTAATTGGTCAGCAGTCCGGTCACGATGGGCGGAGCTTCGGGCCGGTAGCGGTCGTAGTCGTCCTGATACCCCAGGAACCGTTCAATATTAGGCTTGCTGTTGCCGTCAGGGATCATATAATCAAAAACCTCCTCGCAAGTGCTGGTCAATACTTCTATTGTAAGGAGTCTAAGACGCCATGCCAAATGGCAGGGAGAGAAATGAAGCTGATTTCCCAGCGTTAATGCCGGACAAATGTTAGAGTACAGTGAACGTGAGCGTGTACGTGTACGTGTAAGTGTGGGGTACGGGTGCTAGATTGTCAGCATAAAAATCGTTTGTAGCCGGCAAATACCCAAGCCTCGGCTTGCAGTATAGGATTAGTAGTCATACAGCCGGCAGAGGGTAAAGGGAATCTTGAGCCGTCAGGTTATAAAATAAGCCGGCTCCGTAGCGTTGACACGCGGTCCGGGAGCCGGCAGGGATGTTGTCTGTACGTTACCGCAGCAGTGAGGGGTCAACCGCCGGAACTAAACCTTCGGCGGCAGCGCGGCGTAGCAGCGCTGAAACTGCGGCGTAGCCGTCGTCTCCGAGGTTCATTGTGAACTCATTGACATAAAGATCAATGTGCGACTTGGCGACCTCCGGCGAGAGCTCCTGGGCATGGTCCAGCACATATTCTCTGGAATCGGTGGGGTGATCCCACGCATACTGCAGTGAGCTGCGGATCCAGCCGGTAATGGCCTCATGGTCCAGGTCGCGGCGGGCGATAATTGCACCAAGCGGTATGGGCAGCCCGGTATCGCTCTCCCACCAGCTGCCCAGATCGGTCAGCAGGTTCAGGCCATAGGACGGATAAGTGAAGCGGGCTTCATGAATCACGAGCCCTGCATCGATCTGCCCGTCACGTACCGCAGGCATGATCTCGTCGAAGGGCAGGACGACGATCTCGGCAGGGCCGCCCGGCACCTGCTGTGCCGCCCATAGCCGGAACAGCAGATAGGCGGTCGAGCGCTCACTGGGAACGGCGATACGGCGTCCCGACAGCTCACGCGGATGCTTGATAGCGCCAGCGCCTTTGCGGGTCAGAACCAGCGGGCCGCAGCCCCGGCCAAGAGCGCCGCCGCAGGGCAGCAGCTTGTACTTCTCCAGCACCCAGGGGAGCGCAGCGTAGGAGATTTTGAGCACCTCCGGTCCGGTGCCATCCGCAGCCAATCCGTTGGTGATATCGATATCGGCAAACGTTACATTCAGCTTGGGCGCATCCGGAACTAAGTCATGAGCCCAGGCATGAAATACGAAAGTATCATTAGGACAAGGGGAAAAAGCTATATTCAGCTCTGTTGACATTACAGCACCTCCAGTAGTATAGCGGCTGCTGCCGCGAGCGCATCGAGCGCTTCAGGGATTTTCCACGCGGCCCGGTCACGCGGGCCGACCGGGTTCGAGATCGCGCGCAGCTCCAGCGCCGCGATCCCGAAGCGCTGGGCGGCCACGGCAACCCCGTGGCCTTCCATCGCTTCCGCCGCCGCCTCCGGATGGCGCGCGGCCAGAGCGGCGGCCGTCCCGGCGGTGCCGGTCGCCGTCGACACGGTAAGCACGATTCCCGTGCTTACCGCAAGTCCGGCCGCTGCCAGCGCGGCCGCAAGAGCCTGCACCGTGCCGCTATCAGCCGGCACGGATACGCTGCCGAAGCCAAGCTCGGCAGCGCTGCGGAAGCCCTCCGGCGTCTCTGCGCCGAGGGCCGCGTCAAGCATCTCGCTGGCGACGACCAGCGAGCCTACGGGCGCACGGCCCGGGAAGCCGCCGCCGATCCCGGCGCTGATGACGCAGCCGTAGTTCCCGGCTGCCAGAGCGGCGGCGGTTCCAGCCGCCGCTGCGGCGGTGCCGGCGCCCGCCGCGATGACATGGAACCTGCTGCTGCCCTTCAGGCCGCGCAGGACGGCATCCCGCTCTGCCGCGACTGCCGTCACGATCAGGATGCGGGGAGCGTTAGGGAGAAGCCCTGCTTCACCGTGCGGGCCTGGAGCTTGTCTATCGAATGCTTCCATCATCCAGCCTCCTTCTATAAGAAGTCACTTTACTATAAGCATAAGTTCAGCGGATCAATAGCAGCTGATCTCCGAGGCAATAACCAAGGCTTCAGCCGGCTTTTCCAAGGAAAAGGATACGCCGTTTTTAGAGGCAGGTCAAACCGCGGTGATTTATTTTTTGCAGAAGGTGTTGACAAGTGATCTGGATTGGATTATATTTATCTTAACTTAAAGATAATTAATTTAAAGATAAACGAAAAAGCGATGGGAGGTGAACAAGGATGAGTGATTCCAAGGAGACATTAAGCATAGCGGCCGATAGAGAGGCTGCAGATCAGGCAGCATCGCTGAAACTGTTCGTTGTCCTGTCTAAGGCGTATAAGAGCCTGATGGATCAGGCGGTGAAGGATATGAAGAGCCACGGGCTCGCTTCGGCGGAGTTTATGGTGCTGGAGGTGCTGTATCACAGAACCCGGATTCCATTGCAGCAGATCGGCGAGAAGATCCTTGTCACCAGCGGCAGTATTACTTATAACATCGATAAACTGGAGAAGAGGGGATTGTTGAAGCGTGTTCCCTGCAGCGACGACCGGCGCGTAACTTACGCAGAGATTACAGATGCGGGACGCGAATTGTTCGATGATATTTTCCCCCGTCATGTCCATTCCATTCATAGTATGATGGGTGGTCTGAATGGAGAAGAGAAGGATCAGGCCATCGGGCTGCTGAAGAAGCTTGGCAAAGGCGTATAGACAAAAGGCATCTGACAGCAGGTAGAGTAGCAGATACGCCTTGCCAAGGAATAGCGGAGAACAGCCTCATTGTATAAGAAAGCAGAGTTTGTCAGGAACAACAGCAAGACCAAAAATTTTTACCTAATATCTTAACGTTAAGATAATTAAAACAAAGAGAATGGAGCGTGTTTAAAATGGTTAGTGTAGGTTTATTGTTGATGAGATTGGTTATCGGGATTGCGTTTATCGGGCATGGTTCACAGAAGCTGTTCGGCTGGTTCGGCGGCTATGGTCCAAAAGGGACCGGTGGCTGGATGGAGTCAATTGGGATTAAGCCTGGGGTACTGATGGCGGTGTTGGCCGGACTGATGGAGCTTGTCGGAGGTTTGCTGTTCGCAGCCGGGCTGCTGACACCGCTGGCTGCCGTACTGATTGCCGCAGCTATGCTGGGCGCCATTGTTAAGGTACATGCTCCGAATGGCTTTTGGTCCACAGCGAATGGTATCGAGTTCCCTCTGACGCTACTGGTGGTTGCGGTGGGTGTTGCACTGGCCGGACCGGGATCGATCTCGCTGGACGCCCTGTTCTTTAACTGATTTTCGCTGAAACATCATTCTTGCCCATAACATTTCAGGAGGTAATTATAATGACTATGCAAACTCAAGGTATTCACCATATTACTGCTTTTGTTGGAGACGTACAGCGCAATGCTGATTTCTATGCCGGAATTCTCGGACTGCGCCTTGTGAAAAAAACCATCAATTTCGATGCTCCCGAGGTATATCACCTCTATTTCGGAAATGAACAGGGTGCGCCTGGCACAATCATTACGTTCTTCCCCTGGTCTGAGGGCCGCAAAGGCCGCATCGGCGGCGGTCAGGTGGGTGTAACCACTTATGCAGTGCCGGTAGGCTCCATGGAATTCTGGAAGCAGCGCCTGGCTGCTTATCAGATCCCGGTGACCGAAGTCAGCCGGATTGGCGAGTCTTACCTCTCGTTTGCTGATTTCGATGGATTGCGGATTGAACTTGTTGAACGTGAAGAAGGGGCGCCAAGCACATGGTCCTTTGGCGGTGTGACACCTGAGCATGCCATCAAAGGGTTCGGCGGAGCTGTTCTCTACAGTACAGATCCGGAAAAAACAGCAGATACCCTGTCCCGTACACTCGGCCTCGAGCGCATCGCTGAAGGTGACGGATACATCCGCTACCAATCGACCGGAGATCTGGGTAACATCATTGATTTGAAGGCAACGCCGGTTCCGCACGGAGCAGGAGGCACGGGTACGGTCCATCACATCGCATGGCGGGCCAAAGATGATGCCGAGCATCTGGAATGGGGCCGTCACGTGCAGATCCATGGCTATCAGCCGACGCCGGTGCAGGACCGCCAGTACTTCAACGCTATTTACTTCCGTGAGGAAGGCGGAATTCTTTTCGAGATCGCAACCGATCCTCCAGGCTTTGCCCGTGATGAAGCACCGGATGCGCTGGGACAGAAGCTGATGCTTCCCGCCTGGTTCGAGCCGCACCGTGCGGTGATCGAAGAGAATCTGACGCCTTTTGAAGTCCGCGAAATCGGGGTGAACCAGGGATGATTCATATCTTCCGCAAAGGCACCGATGATCGCTTGCCGACTTTAGTCTTGTTCCATGGTACAGGCGGCAATGAACAGGATCTGCTGCCGCTGGCTGAACTGCTGGCCCCTGGTGCTTCGGTGCTGGGTATCCGGGGGAATGTGCTGGAGAATGGCATGCCGCGTTATTTCCGGCGGCTGGCTGAAGGCATCTTCGATGAGGAGGACTTGATCTTCCGCACCCATGAGGTTAAGCAGTTTTTGGATGAGGCAGCGGCTAAGTACGGCTTTGATTCCGGCAATCTGGTGGCTGTAGGTTACTCCAACGGTGCAAATATCGCCGGCAGCCTGCTGTTCCACTACGGAAGTATCTTCCGTTCCGCTGTGCTGCTGCATCCGATGGTGCCGCTGCGCGGGGTGAACCTGCCATCCTTGAAGGATGTTGCGGTGTTCATCGGAGCAGGCACAAATGATCCGATCATCCGCGCGGAGGAAACCGGGGAACTCGAATCTCTGCTGCGGGGGGCAGGTGCAGAGGTAACCATGCATTGGGGCAATCAGGGTCACCGCCTCAGCTCAGCCGAAGCTGAAAGTGCCCGTGATTGGCTGAAACAGCAAAGTAATTTCCGCCAAGTCTGACTGTATAACCGCCTGCAGAGCCGCTGCCAAGTGACTGTATCAGCCACTTGAAAGCCCCTGCGGGCGGTTTTTTGCATTGAATAATCCAACCAGGATCGGTAGTATGAAGGTTACATTGCTACGGAAAGGTTGACGTTATTTCTTATGATTACAAAAATCGATAGTAGGGTGCTGGAAGCGGAAGGGCCGTCACGGAAGCAGCGGCTGCAGATCGCTGTCATTCTGGGGGCTATCTCCGCGATTGGCCCGTTGTCCATTGACATGTATTTGCCCGCGCTTCCGGCGCTGGGGGCACATTTTGGCGCTGGAGCTGCGCTGGTGCAGCTCAGCCTGACCTTTTTTTTGCTGGGACTGGCCTCGGGTCAGCTGGTAGCCGGACCTTTGAGCGACGTATATGGCCGCCGCACCCCACTGCTCATTGGCATGGTGGTGTATGCAGCCTCCTCCTTGCTGTGTGCGTTCAGCCCTTCCATCGGGCTGCTGGTGATGCTGCGGTTTATCCAGGGGTTAGCCGGGTCGGTAGGAGTCGTGATCTCGCGCGCGGCGGTGCGTGACCTGTATAGCGGCTCGGAGTTAACCAAATTCTTTTCCCTGCTGATGATTGTCAATGGACTGGGTCCGATCCTGGCCCCGGTCATCGGCGGCCAGCTGCTCAGAGTGACAACGTGGCAAGGGGTGTTCGTGGTGCTATTTGCCGCCGGCCTGATCTTTTTTGCCACAATTCTGCTGCGGCTTCCAGAGACCTTGCCCAAAGAACGGCGTTCCAGGAGCGGGCTTCGCGGTACGCTGCGTACGTTCGCTGTCCTGCTTGGCAATGGAAGATTTATGGGATATGCCCTCTCTCAGGGATTTGTCTCTGCCGCCATGTTTGCGTATATTTCCGGTTCATCCTTTGTTTTGCAGAATATTTTTGGGGTATCTCCGCAAATGTACAGCCTGATTTTTGCCGTAAATGGACTGGGCATTATCCTTTCGGGTCAGGTCGCCGGCAGACTGGCCGGACGATTCGGCGAACAGAGATTTCTGGTGGGCGGCCTGCTGCTCTGCACGCTGGGCGGTGTACTGCTGCTGCTGACCGTTCTGTCCGGAGGCGGGCTCGTGCCCATCCTGATCTGCTTGTTCGCCGTGGTTTCCAGTGTGGGCATGGTCGGAACAACCAGCTTCTCCCTGGCCATGCAGGATCAGGGCGAGGCAGCAGGCAGCGCATCGGCACTTCTAGGACTGCTGCCCCTGCTGCTTGGCAGCTGTGTAGCTCCCCTTGTCGGACTTGGCGGCAGTGAGACTGCCTTGCCCATGGCAATGGTCATCGCAGGGGCCGGCCTGTGCTCTATTCTGTCCTATCTCTTGCTCTGCAAGCCGGGAGGTGCCCGGTGAGCCGCAAGGATTTTGGAACTCTGCTGCTGCTGGCTTTTACCTGGGGCGCTTCCTTTTTGTTCATGAGAATCGCTTCGCCTGAGCTGGGACCGGTATTTACGACAGAGCTCCGTGTCACGCTGGCTGCTGCCGTCCTGCTGCTGTATGCGGCATTGAAGCGTCAGAAATTGGGCATCTGGCGGCACGCCAAGCAGTTCCTGTTGCTTGGGGCGGTCAATGCCGCCCTTCCCTTTACGCTGATCTGCCTGGCGGAGCTGCATCTGAGCGCCTCTCTGGCAGCCATCCTTAATGCCACAACCCCAATGTTCACAGCGCTTGCCGCCTGGGGAATCCAGCAGGAGAAGCCGGGACTCACCAAGTCGGCAGGCCTTGTGATCGGGCTGCTTGGAGTGGGTGTTCTGGTAGGCTGGAGTCCTGTTCCAATGGAGGGCAAGATTCTGTTATCCGTCTTCTTTTCTCTGGGGGCCGCCCTCTCCTATGGGTTCGGCGGGTTATATGCCTCCCGGGTAGGCCACGGCCTCGAGCCCCTGACGCTAGCCGCCGGACAGCAGCTTGGAGCAGCAGTGGTGCTGTTGCCGCTGGCTATTGTTTTTGCACCCCGTCATCTGCCGTCGGCACCGGCTGTCTATTCGGTTCTCGGGTTGTCCATCTTCTGTACCTCCATAGCCTATCTGTTGTATTTCCGCCTGATCCGCAATGTCGGCGCCGTGAAGACTGTCAGCGTAACTTTTCTGGTTCCTGTATTCGGTCTGGTCTGGGGTGTGATTTTTCTGCATGAGCAGGTTTATGCCAATACCATCGCCGGGCTCGTGATTATTCTGATGAGTGTTACCCTTGTGAACCGGCGAAAAAAAGGTGCTGGACCCGGCAACCCGGGTGAAGTATCGGCCCATCAGGGGAAAATATAGTCTTCGGCTTACATGCAAGGGTGCATTGTATCTCCCGGTCGGCCAGATGCCTTTCAGCAAACTTTCAGCGCATTTTAACGTTCCTCCTGGCTAAACCGCCTATACTTGGAGAAGTGAAGGGAGGGACAAGCATGAATATTTCATCTGTATCATCGGCATCTTCCACCGCTTACACTTCCTCCAGCGCATCGGATACCGCTGCATTGGAGAAGCAAAAGGCCAAGCTGGAAGCCGATTTAGAAAAGGTTAATTCCAGCAAAGACGATGAGAAGACCAAGGAGACGAAGACCAAGCAGCTGGAGCAGCAGATCAAACAGATCGAAGCACAAATTGCCCAGAAGTCTCAGAGCGGGAGTTCCTCTTCGGCAAGCGGTAATACGGCTCCGCCGGAGAAACCGGCAGGCGGCAAAACGCTTGTGCCTGCAAGCGCGCAGGATATTGCGACAGCCACTACAGACAGCGAAGGAAGATTTGACATCCGGGTGTAGTTCTGTCAAAGCGAGTAAGCAGTATCTGAAAAGAGGACTCCTTTGCCGTGAGAGGGTCCTCTTTTTGGTGTGCCATGGATTTTTTTAACGCTGTAGTGCAGGGTAATGGGACTTGCGGGTAGTCTAACCTTTGAAACACTCCAAAATGAGCCTTTCATCCATAGAATTGGTATAATGGAGAAATGAAAAAGGGCAAGAGGCTTATTAAGTCCATCATCCGGCAGTAAAGGCAGGAGAAGACATGCACTCCAAGATCCAGACACTCGAACGTTTCAAAATCGTAAGACTGATTGTAGCGGTCTACCGGCTCAGGGCGGTAAGAGCGCTTATACCGATTGCAATCATAGCTCTTGTATATCTGGAGGGACAGCATGAGCTGAAGCAGGTGCATCTGGGACTGATCCTCCGTGAACTAAAACGTGTGCCCGCGGAGGCCATTGCCCAGATGATGGGGGTCGCACTGCTCGCTGTTGCGGTCATGAGCGGCTATGATTATTTGATCCGGCGCCATTTCCGGCTGAATATCGGGGGCTGGAGCACTTTCCGTTACTCGTGGATTGCGAATACCTTCAACAATCTGATCGGGTTTGCGGGTCTGGCGGGGGTCGGCCTACGGACGCTTCTCTACAAAAAAAGCGGTATACCTGCCGCCGTTCTTACGCCCGCCATCGTGTTTCTCTCACCGCTGATGATCACGGGGTTGTCGCTGCTCTCCTGGGGCAATATCATTGGCTTGCTTCCGGCGGCCGCGCTGCTGCACAAGCATCACTGGCTGGTGTTCGCGGTCTGGGGCATGGCGCTGTATTTGCCGTTTTTCATTATTGTTCAGCGTTCGTCGCTGTTCGCCAGATGGGTTAACCGGGACCAGGGCCGAACGCCCTGGCTGACCGTGGGTGCTTCCGTCGGCGCTTCCTTTCTGGAGTGGCTGTTCGCGGGAATCACGTTCTGGACGATCGGGAACCACCTGCTCGGCGGGGTAGATTTCGTGACCGTTTTTAGTATTTATGTAATTGCCGCGATTGCCGGCATTCTCAGCATGGCTCCCGGAGGTATCGGCGCTTTCGATCTGATTGCCTTGCTCGGGCTTACGCAGCTGGGATACCGGAGTGATCAGGCGATGGCCGTATTGGTTATTTACAGACTGTTTTATTATCTGATTCCCTGGCTGATTGGCCTGGGACTGGCCGCACTGGAAATTGGGCTTCAGAGTAAAAAGGACCCCGACCGTAGTACAGCGAACATTGAGCCTTCGCTTAACCGCTGGCAGAAAATCTGGGGCTGGCCGGGCCAATATACGTTCCTGAGCGATCTTGGCGTTTGGGCACTTGGCAAGCTGGTACTTGTCAGCGGACTTATTCTGCTGCTGTCAGCAGCCACGCCCGAGCTCCTGTACCGGCTGAGGCTTACGGAGGATCTGCTCTCGCTGCCGGTGATGCGGATATCGCATCATCTCTCCGTGCTGATCGGATTCATGCTCATTCTGCTGTCGCGCGGAATTTCGCTGCGGGTCCGCAGAGCCTATGTTTGGACCAGCGTGCTGCTGTTCGTGGGAGCTGTATTTACTTTTACGAAGGGCTTTGATTATGAAGAGGCCCTGTTCCTGCTGCTCGTAGCGCTCATCCTGTGGATCTCACGGGCGCGCTTCTACCGGGTCAGTGTGCCGGTAAGCCGGCAGAATACCGTGTGGTGGCTGGCGCTGACGACTTTCATAGCACTGCTCTACTACTGGCTGGGCAGCTATGCGCATCGGGGCTTCCTGAAGCATCTTCCCCGGGGTGTCGATCCCGAGTGGCTGCAGCGTCACAGCAACGTGGCGGTTACCGCTGCAGGCGGGCTGGTGTTCTCCTGGATTCTGCTTACGATGCTGTTTACCCTTCGGCCTAACCACAAGGTGGATGAGCTGTTCGCGGATAAGGATATGGACAGATTGAGCAAATTTCTAGAGGGCAATCCCGGGAATGCCTTAACCCACATGCTGTTCCTGGGTGATAAGAGCTTTTACTGGGCCCAAAGCGGCAAGGTGCTGTTTGCTTTTTCCCGGGCGCGGGACAAGCTGGTCGTACTGGGTGATCCTCTGGGCCCGCTGGACTTGATCAATGACGGCATTAGTGAATTTCGGCAGGCTGCGGATTTATACGGGCTTGCTGTGGTGTTCTATCAGGCCACTCCGGCTTTTCTGCCGGTCTATCATGAGCAGGGCTACCGTTTTTTCAAGCTGGGGGAAGAGGCGATGGTGCCGCTGGCCAATCTCACTCTCAGTGGCAAAAGGAATTCCGACCTGCGGAGTGTAAGAAGCCGCTTTGAGCGGGAGGGATATATTTTCGAGGTGGTGGCTTCGCCTCATTCCGAGGCGTTGCTGGACGAGCTGCGCCGGATCTCTGAGGAATGGCTGAACGGCCGAAAGGAAAAAGGCTACTCTCTCGGCTGGTTCAAGCCGTCGTACCTCCAGCTGGCACCTATTGCGCTGCTGAGGAGCAAGGAGGGCGCTGTGCTGGCTTTTGCCTCCATTGCACCGGGATATGATGGGGGGAATACGGTTTCAATCGATCTCATGCGTCACCTGAAGAAAACGCCAAATGGCACAATGGACTATTTGTTCCTCCGTCTGCTGGAGTGGGCCAAAGAACAGGGCAGCAGCAGATTCAATCTGGGCAATGCCCCGCTGTCCAGCGTAGGGCACAATTCAGGAGCGCTGCGGGAAGAAAAGCTGGCTCATCTGATTTATATACGGGGTGGCCACTGGTACGGTTTTTCCGGGCTCCGCCGCTATAAGGAGAAGTTCAATCCGGAGTGGGAACCCAGATATCTGGCCTATCCGGCCGCGGTTACGCTGTCCATTCTGACACTTGATCTGGTAAGGCTTGTCTCCCGTTACCCGGAAGAGGGGAAGGACCGGAAATAAACTTCATGTGCTATATGTCCTGGACGATTAGGTGGAAATCGGCAATACTGATTTTACCGGATTCATGAGCGCGAACAAGCAAACATAGATATACATCATTGGAGATGGCTACTGCGCGATGCAGGCGCCATCTTTTTATTTAGAAACAAGTGATTCAGGTCCGCTTGATATGAAAAGGAGGATACAATTATGGGAACCGCCATCATGGAGATTATGGAGAAACGCAAATCGGTCCGCACTTATGAACAGACACCGATCCGGGAAGAGGCCCGCGCAGCGGTAATGGAATATTTGGCACAGGAGGAGAATCTGCGCGGACCTTTGGGCGGAAAGGCTTCTGTGGAATGGATCACAGTCAAAGGAGGCGTGGCGGAGGCAACAGGCGTTAAGCTTGGCGCTTATGGGGTCATCAAGAACCCGCAGGCGTATCTGGTGGGTGTGGTGCAGAACGGAGAGACGGCGCTGCTGGAGTTCGGCTATATCTTTCACAAGCTGATTCTTCATGCGACCGGCCTGGGCCTTGGAACCTGCTGGATGGGCGGTACCTTTAACCGTAAGTCCTTTTCCCGCGAAATTGATCTTGCGCCGGGAGAACTTATCCCGTGCATCTCCCCGCTGGGCTATGCAAGCGAGAAGCAGCGTCTGCTGGACTCGGCGATGCGATATATCGCCAAATCGAATCAAAGGAAGCCCTGGGAAGAGCTGTTCCAGGATGGCGGATTCGGCCGCGAGCTGACCCGCGAGGCTGCAGGCAGCCTGGCCGGACCGCTGGAGATGGTCCGGCTGGGCCCGTCGGCTTCCAACAAGCAGCCTTGGAGAGTCGTGCTGTCCGAAGACAGGAAACAGGTGCATTTCTATTACCTGCCTACGCCAAATTACAGCGGCAACAAGCTGGGGTTTGAGATGCAGCGGATCGATATCGGGATTGCGGCATGCAGCTTCGAGCTCGCGTGCCGGGAGCTGGGCATCTCAGGCGTCTGGACCCGGCAAGACCCTCTGTTACATACTCCGGACCCGCACATGGAATACATGCTGAGTTATATTCTTAGCTGAACCGCGAGACCGTCCACAACAAGGCGGCTGCCAGCAGGATACAGAGCATGACGAGCGTATCACGGTTCTGCCAGGACAGAAGGTAGGCAGGCGTCCGCTCTTTAGTAGGGTCATAGCCCCGGGATTCAACTGCGGTAGCCAGTTCATCGCCCATCCCGATGACCAGAATGAGCAAGGGGACAATCAGCAGGGCAACCTGCCGCGGCGTATAGCGGGCCATTCCGCGGGCTTTTCTGCCGCGCGAGTTCAGCGCCAGCTGCAGCTGGGCCAGCTTATCGAGAATCCAGGGCACAAACTGGAGTGTGACGGACACCGCCAGGGACCAGTTACGGGTACGGATGCCCAGCTTTTTGAGCGGGGTTATCCCCCATTCCAGCGCTTCCCGCAAGTGGGCGCCGGTGGTAGTCTCCGTGAACAGGAAACCGAGTGCAACCAGCAACAGAAAGCGGAGCACGTTCAGTCCGCCCCGTTCCATACCGGCAAGGCTTAAGCCAACAGGCCCCAGCTTATAATCCGGAGAACTCCAGGTGAGCGCGGATAGCAGCCAGAGGAACAGGAACATCAGCAGGAACGGACGGAAGAAGCGGATCGTCCTCTGCCAGGGAATGCGGGCAGAGAGCATGAGTCCTGCAATCAGCCCTGAGGCCAGCAGCAGCGGCAGCAGGGCTTGCATTCCCAGAACGGCCAGTGTGCCCAGCACCATCCCCAGCCATTTGACGCGGGGGTCCAGCCTCTGCCACGGCTTCCGTGCAGAGGCTGTTTGTATATCCGTGGCAGCGGAAGACCGGCCGGCCGTATTCCCTTTGGCGGGCAGCAAGTTCTCCCCGCCGCTCCAGCTTAGGCGGGGGATCTGCACCGAAGCCGGAGGGGCCTCCTCCGGCGGTGCGGGAAGCGGCTGCTCTGCAAGCGCTGCGAGCAGGCTGTCCAGGCTGTCCGGCAGCTCAGCCAGCAGGCCGCGCTGCCGGAGTCTGTGCCCGAGCCGCGAATAGGCGGGGGGCTCCAGCCCTGCGCCGGTCAGCACAAGCGGATCGGCGGACAGGGTAGAGGCCGGCCCGCTATAATGGACGGCGCCCTGGGACAATACAATCGCTTCATCTGCGATGGGCAGGAAGCTGTCAAGGTCATGGGTACCAATGACCAGGGTTAAGCCGCTGCGGCGAAGCCCGCGCAGCAGCTCCAGCAGGGACCCGGCCGCCTGCGGGTCCAGTCCGGCTGTGGGCTCGTCAAGGACGAGCAGCCCGGGGAGGGAAGCGATAGCGGCGGCGATGCAGAGCCGCCGCTTCTCGCCGCCGCTCAGCAGGAAGGGCGAGCGCCCGCCGAATTCATCGTAGGGCAGTCCGACTCTGGCAAGCGCGCTGCGGATCAGCTCCAGCCGCTGCGGCCCCGGCACTCCGCGCTCAGCTAGGCCGTATTCCAGCTCCTGGTACACGCTGCCTGCGAACAGCTGCGTCTCCGGCTGCTGGAATACCATGGAGACGTTCCCGGCAGCAGCCTGGCCGCCGTCCAGGAGAATCGTGCCGGCCGCCGGCTCTGCAAGGCCCGACAAGAGGCGCAGCAGCGTAGACTTTCCGCTGCCCGTGACCCCGCACAGAACAGTCAGCGTACCTTCGCGTATGTCCAGATTAATATCTGTGAGGACAGGGAGTCTGTCGTAGCTGAAGAATACGTGGTTCGCCTGAATCCTCACAGAACCGCCTCCAAATCCTGCTCGGTCAAGGGCAGGCTGTGCAGAGGCCAGCCCTTGGCCTGCAGCAGCTGTCCGATACGGACGGCCGGCGCGGAGGGCCAGCCGAGAGCATCCGGCAGCCCGCTTGAATAGAAAAGCGTCCGCGTGTCTCCGTCATACAGTATTTTGCCTTGGCTCATGACGGCGACACGCGGGCTTTCGGCAAGCTCCTCCATCCGCTGGGTCACCCAGAGTACCGTCGTCCCCTGTTCCCACAGCTTGCGGGCCAGCTCCAGGATGTCCCGCCGTCCGGCCGGATCGAGCATGGAGGTTACTTCATCAAAAATGATCATTTCCGTCTCCAGTGCGAGGCAGCAGGCGACTGCTAATCGTTGCCGTTCACCACCTGAGAGGGTGGCGACATCGGCCTCTGCTTTATGAGTCAGCCCGACCTGGTGCAGAACCTTCTCAATCTGTGCGAGCATCGCCTCCCTGCTTAAGCCGCGGTTTTCCAGTCCAAAGGCAATGTCCTCAAACGGTGTGGAGCCGATCGTCTGTGCTTCGGGATTCTGAAATACCAGCTGGATATGCTGTTTGACAGCCGTGCGGTTGCCCGGTGAACGCAGATCCAGACCGGCGGCAGACAGACTGCCCCCGGTTGGAATCTTCAGACCGTTAAATGTGCGGATGAGCGAGCTTTTGCCGCAGCCGTTGGCTCCGGTTAGGGCCACCCATTCACCCCGCTTGATATGTATGGAAATCCCCTGCAATACCGGCAGCCTGCGCTGGCCGTCCCGGTAAGACAAGGTCAATTGCTCCGCTCTAATCATTGTCGTGCCTGCTTCCTTAACTGCTGTAGTCGATAATTGCTACCCATTATAGCAAATATTTTAAGATTGATGTATCGGGTGGGGGATGATATAGTGATCCTAAAAAAATGGGGGTAATCCAGCTCATGAAAAAATGGACGACTCGCGGCCTGATCTTCAGTGCCCTATTCGCCGGAGTCATGATCGCACTTAGCTATTTAAGAATATCACTGCCTTTCTCAGCCGTACCTATCACCATGCAGACGCTGGCAGTCATGCTGGCCGGTTCTATTTTGGGCGCACGCTATGGCACCTTGGCCGTGCTGATTGTAATTGGGCTGGCAGCAGCCGGATTTCCCGTATTGGGCGGAAGCGGAGGCTTGTCCGTCCTCGTTGGACCAACGGCAGGCTATATCTTCTCCTGGCCGGTGGTGGCCTTCCTGATCGGCCTGTCTGCGCAGCGTATCGGGCAGAATAAATACACATTTGTGAAGCTGCTGGCGGTGAATTTCCTGTTCGGCGCACTTCTTGTGTATCCCGGCGGTGTATGGTGGCTGGCCCACTCTACGGGCATGACTTCTCTCTCCAAGGCATTAACGGCAGGCATGTGGCCGTTCATCCCCGGTGACCTTATCAAGGCAGTCTTGAGTGCTGCCGTTGTAACCGCCGTATGGAGAGTCTATCCGATTGAGCGTATCCTGAATACGGAACCGGACACTTGGACCGAAGGTGGGAATTCAGCGGTCAACCGTTAATGGATGGTTCCTGACAACATAAGAGATCACACAAATAGGTGACCCCGGCCATGGCCGGGGTCACCTATTTGCTTGAAGCCCCAGTTACTCCTGCCGCTGAGCGGCAGTGTTGAAATGGGCTGGACTTGCTGGACTTGCTGGATTTGCTGGACTTGCCGGACTTGCTGGACTTGCTGGACTTGCCGGACTTGCTGGACTTGCCGGACTTGCTGGACTTGCCGGACTTGCTGGACTTGCCAGACTTGCTGGACTGTTAGACTAGCTGAACTTGCCTGGTGCAATCTTATAAGTCGGTTCAAAAAAATAATTTTGTGTACCAGCATGTGATAGCCTGAATGGAATTAGCGTGTTAGACAGAAACGCTCGCGTTATTCACATGGCGGACTGGTCAACGAACGGTGTGCATAGGTGAAAATGTATGCTAAGTGGAATTCGTAAAACTAAATTTGTCGAAATTCTATCCGCAGTAGTGACTAGTGGGATTTTGTCCATCTAATTTCGATGGATTCCCTACATATGGAGCAATTTAGTAGTATTAGGTGTACTTTTTACCAGTAAAGCTCGTGTGGGAATGAGACAGCGCAAATTAGGTTTACTTTTTCCACTTCAGCCCGCTCGCATTAGGGTGCATCACACTTCAGTTTACATAGCGGATAGGGCATATTTCCATCCAAGCTGCACAGCACCGCTGAGGTGGGAGTGTTCCTATGATTCTCCAAGCGGAAATTAACTGTTTTGCATCATTTACCTTTTTCTCCGGTGACAGGTTGGCCGTTCGTATTCCCGTTGTCAGTAGTACCTTCGTCCGTAGTACCGCTGTCCGTAGTACCGCTGTCCGTAGTACCGCTGTCCGTAGCACCGCTGTCCGTAGTACCGCTGTCCGTGGTACCCTTCGTATCGGCATTCTGAGCCTCTGCGGAGGGCTTCTTTTCTTCCGCATCCGGCAGCGCCCACACGGAGACACTTCCGCCGTTCACCCGGAATGTCGCCCAGCCGTCTTCATCGATCGTTACAGACTCCCCGCGGTTATGGGTGAAATCAACCCATACTTCCCCAGCCCGCTCTTCACCGAGGAACATGCGCTTCTCGCCGTTGTCTCCGTTCGAGATGACCACGGCGCAGCCCGAGCCTTCCATCTCTTCGATGCCCCGGCGCACCCAGCCGATGGTGTTCGGGTGATCGAAGTAATCATCCTGCTCACCGTAGGCTTTATGGCAGCGGGCGTATAGCAGGGGATCAATGGCTTCTTTTTTGCCATCTACCGGCGCAGGTCCGCCGATACCGTAATAATCTCCGTAGAAGACTACGGGGTATCCGTCACGGCGCAGCAGAATGAGGGCATAGGCGCTCTGCTTGAACCAGTCCCCGACCCAGGATTCCAGTGCTTCATGCGGCTGGGAATCGTGGTTGTCCACGAAGGTCACGGCATTGCCGGGATGGGTCTGCACCAGCGTGTCGTCAAAAATATGTGTCAGATCAAAGTCTCTGCCCCCAAGTGCAGCCGCATACAGCTTGTAATGCAGTGACACATCGAACAGGTCAATCTGATAGTCAACCGTATTGAGAAATTCCCGGCAGGCTTCGAGATTCGAGTTCCAGAATTCCCCGACGATGTAGAAGTCCTCGCCGCGTTTCCTGGTCATTTCTGCTGCGAATTCTTTAATGAATTCATGATTGATATGTTTGATGGCATCCAGGCGGTAGCCGCTGCACTGCAGCGTATCCACCAGCCATTTGCCCCACTCCAGCATCTCGTTCTTGACTTCCTCGTGGCTGTAGTCAATGTTTGCGAACATAAGATAATCGTAGTTGCCAAACTCGTCATCCACGTTCTGATTCCAGCTTTTGTTCTCTCCCTTGATCCGGAAGACTCCGCTTCGTTTCCCTTTGGCATCGAAGTCGGTGCCGTTGAAATGGTTGTGATCCCATTTGAAGGAGGAGTACTCGTCATCGCGCCCAGGGAACGTGAACTTGGTCCAACCCTCGATTTCAAAAGGCTCGGAGATCTCCTTATTGCGGTCATTCCGATCTACCTCAATCACTTCGAAGACCTCGGTTTCATCTGCGCCTGCTTTATGATTCATGACGAGGTCTACATACACGGCAATGCCGTTCTTGAGACACTCGGCAATAGCGTCGATCAGTTCCTGTTTGGTACCATATTTCGTGCGGACGGTCCCTTTTTGATCGAACTCGCCCAGATCATAGAGATCGTACACCCCATAGCCCGTATCCTCAGCGGAGACGGCCTTGGTTACTGGAGGTACCCATACGGAATCAATGCCTATTGCTTTCAGCTCAGGAGCCATTTGGGCCAGCCGCTTCCAGTGCTCTCCGTCCGCTGCGACATGCCATTCGAAAAATTGCATCATAGTATGGTTTCTCTTCATTTCCTGTAGCCTCCTTCATAGATATGAAACGGATGGATAGGTTGTATTGTATCGCTTAGTGCTTCAGCAAGGAGTGGAAGAGATTATGTAGACCTCCAGGCATCACCCGGGCAATTCAGAATAAATCCAGCTGGCGCGGAGCCAGGCCGCCATCGATTCCGAGCAGCGACTGCAGCTCTTTTGCATTGTCAGTGGCGTCTCCGCCAGAGTTATTATTAAACACAACATACAGCTCGCGGCATGTTTTTTCAAGCTCCAGCAGCCGGTCCCGCCACTCTGTCAGCTCTTCGGTGCTATAGCGGTACAGGTAGCGCAGCTTGCGCCAATCCGGGTGGCTGCTCTGGTTCCAGCCGCTGATATTGCGTCCGTGCAGCCGGACATAAGTTGCATCAGAGGAAGTGGACACCGGCACGATTGGAATCGAACCGGACCCGGCCTGCGGCTCATCTGCCACTGTATGAATCCAGCCCTCCTTCTCCAGGAAGCCCAGTGTGTTGTCACGCATTTCAGGGCTGTACCAGGATTCGTTGCGGAATTCAATTGCGGAGGGAACATCCAGCATCCTTTCCTTGGCCTCGCGCAGAAACTCCACGTTGTCCTTGGTACAGTCGAACCAGGGCGGGAATTGAAAAAGAGCCATAGCCAGCTTTCCGGCTGTCCGTACAGGCTCTATCGAGGCATGAAAAGCGTGATACATCTCTTCAGAGGTATCAAAGTAATTCTTTTTACCGCGCAAGTGTCCGGTCATGCCCTGATATGCCTTGACGATGAACTGGAATTCATCCGGGGTCTGAGCTACCCATTTGGCGTAATTCCTGACCGGCTGCACCGCATAGAAAGAACTGTCGATCTCCACGATGGGGAAATGAGCGCTATAGACAGGC
Organism: Paenibacillus sp. P3E; assembly: GCF_001909045.1. Classification (NCBI taxonomy): domain Bacteria; kingdom Bacillati; phylum Bacillota; class Bacilli; order Caryophanales; family Paenibacillaceae; genus Paenibacillus; species Paenibacillus sp. P3E. The sequence continues at coordinate 20,411 of NZ_LVWH01000233.1, forward strand.
AGCCGTTCAGCCGGTTTAATTTTGCCGTACAGCTCCTCGTGATCTCCAAAGCCCGTTAGCCCGATTTTGATCATGGAATCTCCCCCTCTTCTGCTCGAACTGTGCTTAAATGAATCGGCTAACTCTTATTAAACTGAAAACCGCTATTCACAAACAACAGGCAGTTGATTAATATTTGGAATTCAGGCAACATGGAAATATAGCTGCGGTTCAAGCGGCGGAGCCAGTTATAGGGTTATGGGAGCTGTTATCACCCAATCGTGCAGCAGATATACGATACAGAGTAATCTCTATTCCTTGCCATAAAGGTGGACACAGAAAGGAAGCTATACATGAAGCATGAATTTCAGCAACTCAGTCCGCACATTTTGATCATGCATGCGGAGCATGAGACCGACCGGCCCATCTTGGCAGCAATTACGGGGGAACGGCGCACCCTGCTGATGGATGCAGGGAATTCGCCAGCCCACGCGGAGCTCTTCCACCAAGAAATGGCTAAGCGCGGTATGAGACAGCCGGAGCTAATCGTTCTGACGCATTGGCATTGGGACCATTCTTTTGGCATGTCCGCCTGGAAGGTGCCGGTCATTGCCCATGAAGGAACGGCAGAAGTGTTGGGTAGTCTTGCCGGGCGCAGCTGGTCCGATGATGATCTGGAGGAACTGGTTCTAACCGGAACCCTCAGTGAAGAGAGTGCACAGCATATTCGTCTGGAATACGGGGACAACAGGAACATAACGGTTGTGAAGCCGGATATCGTATTTACGGAGAGCATTAATATGGATCTGGGTGGAGTCACCTGTGAATTGAGCCATGTGGGCGGTGACCATTCGGCAGATTCCTGTATTCTTCACGTGAAGGAAGACAACGTCCTCTTTCTGGGTGATGCCCTGGGCCCTTCCGTATACGGTGGTCCCCGCCAATATAGCAGCACAGGCTTTCTGAATTTACTTGGACTTGCCTACGGCTATAATGCCCAGTGGGTTGTGGAATCGCACGGCGTACCGATGAGCACAGCGGAATTTCGTGCCGATCTGGCACCGTGGGAACGGCTGGCCCGGATTGTGGATGTTTTCGGGCATAACCGTGAACGCGTAGTGAAGGAGCTAAAGGATTATCTGAAGCTCCAGGAGCTGCCGGCTGATTTGTTGCAGGGTGTGGAGTATTTTCTGGCCGGGAGTAAATGAGTAAATAAAGCCCATCATAAATAATGCGCGTTAACGGCGGATGCCTAACGCAGAACAGCCCCGTTTCTTTGCAAGCGATAAGCCTGCTTAGAAATGGGGTCTTATTGTTGTTATAGGAAATGTAACGTCTCATGGACGGATTTGTACATTTGTACTTACTAGGAAAGATAAAGGGGTAGCGTGTGAGGAACTGCTGGATGTTGGAATTAGTCCACTTAATCAGACGAAAAAGCCTTCTGCGGAGAGAATAGTAGGAAAAATGCAAGTAGAATAAAAAGTGGACACCCGTTAAGAGAGCATGAATAATGAACTTAACGAGGAGGTGTTCACATGGGTGAACAACGGCAACGGTACAATGAAAAGTTTAAAAGAGAAGCCGTCAAGTATATTCAGGAACAGACGAAGACGGTGGTGGAGATTGGGGAGGAGCTGGGCATCTCCCCTGGTGTGCTGCATAACTGGCTGGCGAAGTATCGGGAGTTCGGCAATGAACCTGTAAACAGTGCGGAAAAGGTTCGCGAACTGGAGCAGCGGCTGGCGGAACAAGAAAAAGAAT